>JBKPRV010000121.1:0-10463 GCA_046734715.1 Actinomycetota bacterium
GCGTTGGCCCGGCTGATGGTGAGCTCGGCCTCCACCCGAACCAGCGTGCGCTCGTCCGCCGGCGTGGCGTCCACGGTGACCGTGCGCAGGCCGTCGAGCTTGATGGCGCCGCCGAAGTCCAGCCCCCGGCGCAGGCTGGCCACCAGGTCGCTGCGCGCCCGGTAGATGGCGCGATCGCCGGCGTGGCGTCGGAGCTCGAACATCTGGGTGCGCATGAAGCGCTCGACGCGGGCGTGAGCTGCCGTCGGCGTGATCTCGACCAGGCGCTGCTGGCAGACCAGGCGGGACCGGGCCACGCGCGCCGGCTTTCGGTCGGCACTCGGGACGGGCAGGGCGCCGACCCGCAGCTCAGCCACCGCCTGGCGCACCGCCGCGGGGGACAAGCCCACCTCGCGGGCGGCTTCCTCCACCGCCCGGGAGTCGTAGCCGTCGACGTCGCTCGGCATCTCGCTGAGCGCGTCCAGCTCCGCGGCCCGCCGCAGCACCAGGTGAACCTGGTCGCTGGTGAGGCGCGTAGGGCGGAGCGCGTCGGCCATCCCCACCATCATGCCTTAGCACGTCCGCGGATAGGTCACGTGGTCTCGTGTTGCCATGCTGTGCTTCCTAGAGGCCTCGCTGTCGAGCTGCGGCCCGGCCACCAGATCGCGGACTCTTGGGCTGTGGGCTCACGCCTTGTCCGCTCGGCCTCCAGGTCGGGCACGCTGTGGGCATGCGGATCATGACTCAGGCGGCCTTCGGGGGCCCGGAGGTGTTGGAGCTGGGGGAGGCACCGGCCCCCACGCCGCTGCCGACCGAGGTGCTGGTGCGGGTGCGAGCGGCCGGGGTGAACCCGGTCGACTGGAAGACGCGCGCCGGCAAGGGCATGGCCCGGGTGCTGGGCGACCCGCCGTTCACGGTCGGCTGGGACGTGGCCGGGGTGGTCGAAGAGGTGGGGTTGGGCGTGACCACGCTGGCGCCGGGCGACCCGGTGTTCGGCATGCCCTGGTTCCCCCGGGCGGCGAGCGCGTACGCCGAGTACGTCACCGCCCCGTCCCGCCAGTTCACCCACAAGCCGGCCGAGCTGACCTTCGAGGAGGCGGGGGGCCTGCCGCTGGCCGGGCTCACCGCCTGGCAGATCCTGGTGGACACGGCCAACGTCCAGCCCGGCCAGCGGGTGCTCATCACCGCCGCGGCCGGCGGGGTCGGGCACCTGGCCGCCCAGGTGGCGAAGGGCCGGGGGGCCACCGTCATCGGCACCGCCACCGCGGCCAAGCACGGCAAGCTGCGCTCGTACGGGGTGGACGAGCCGATCGACTACACCGCCGACGACGTGGCCGAAGCGGCCGGCCGCGTGGACGTGGTGGTCGACCTGGTGGGGGGCAGCCGCGACCTGGCGCGCACGCTGGGGCCCGGCGGGCTGTTCGTGAACGTCCCCTCCGCCGCCCCCGACGACCTGGCCGGCGAGGTGGAGGCCCGCGGCGCCCGCTTCACCCGCTTTCTGGTCGAGCCCGATCACGAGGGCCTGTTCGCCCTGTCGCAGCTGGTGGAGGACCGCGACCTCCGGGTCGACGTCTCGGCCACGTTCCCCCTGGAGGACGCGGCCAAGGCCCACCTCCAGGGGGAGAGCGGCCGCACCACCGGCAAGATCGTCCTCACGGTTTGACCGGATAGCGTCGCCGCCCATGGACCTGTTCGCGGCTGCGGCGGAGGACCGCCTGGCGCGGCAGGCCCCGCTCGCGGCGCGGCTGCGGCCCCACCGCCTGGACGACATCGTCGGCCAGGACGAGCTGGTCGGCCCCGGCCGGCCGCTCCGGGTCCTGGTCGAGTCGGACCGGCTGTCGTCGGCCATCTTCTGGGGCCCGCCGGGCACGGGCAAGACCACGCTCGCCCAGGTCATCGCCCGCCACACGGCCAAGGCCTACGAGCAGCTCTCGGCGGTGTCGGCCAGCGTGAAGGACGTGCGGGAGGTCACGGCCCGCGCCCAGCAGCGGCTCGGCGAGCGGGAGCAGGGGACCATCCTGTTCCTGGACGAGGTCCACCGGTTCAACAAGGCCCAGCAGGACGCCCTGCTGCCTTCGGTGGAGAGCGGGCTGCTGGTCCTGGTGGGGGCCACCACCGAGAACCCGTACTTCGAGGTCAACCCGCCGCTCCTGTCCCGCTCGACGCTGTTCCGCCTGCGGGCGCTGGACGAGGCCGCGGTGCTCGCGCTGCTGCGCAAGGGCCTGGAGGCCGAGGGTGCGGAGGCCGACGGCGAGGCGCTGGCCCACCTGGCCGATCGGGCCGGGGGCGACGGGCGCCACGCCCTCACCAGCCTGGAGGTGGCGGTGGCGCTGGCGCGGGCGCAGGACCCGGCCGCGCCCACGCCCCGGGTCACGGTGGCGGAGGCCGAGGCCGCGCTGGGGACCAAGCTGCACCGCTACGGCCGCGACGAGCACTACGACGTGATCTCGGCCTTCATCAAGAGCGTGCGGGGCTCGGATCCCCAGGCCGGCCTGCACTACCTGGCCCGCATGCTGGAGGCGGGCGAGGACGCGCGCTTCGTGGCCCGCCGCCTGGTGATCCTGGCCAGCGAGGACATCGGCGAGGCCGACCCCACCGCCCTGGTGGTGGCCACTGCCGCGGCCCACGCGGTCGAGTTCGTGGGACTGCCCGAAGCCCAGCTCAACCTGGCCCAGGCGGTGGTCCACCTGGCTACCGCACCCAAGTCCAACCGGGCCGCGCTGGGCCTGTGGCGGGCGCAGGAGGACGTGCGCAAGGGCGTCGGCGGCGAGGTCCCCGCCCATCTCCGGGACAGCCACTACCGCTCGGCCGCCACGCTCGGTCACGGCGTGGGCTACGACTATCCTCACGACGACGCAGAGGGCTGGGTCCGCCAGCAGTACCTCCCCGACGACGCGCGGGGCGCGGTGTACTACGAGCCCTCGCCCCATGGCTACGAGAGGGAGATCTCCGAGCGCATGCAACGGCTGGCCGACGAGCAGCAGCTTCGGGATGACCAATGAGCGAGCTTGTCGAGCGAATCAGAAGCACAGTGTGTTACTCGGCCCCGTGGGCCGAGTGCGCATTGCGCGCAGCCCGCAGGGTGCGCCGATGAGTGGCACCGACCTCGCCGCGGTCATCGTGGCCATCTCCAGCGTGGCCGCGGTGGTGCTGCTGGCCGTGGCCACCACGGCCCTCGTGCGCACGCTGAAGGCGCTGCGTGAGGTGGCGGGCCTGCTGCGCACCGAGACCGTCCCCGTGCTCGAGGAGCTGCGGGACACGGTGGACGCCGCCAACCACGAGATCGTGCGGCTCGACCGGCTGGTCACCACCGCCGAGTCGGTGACCGGCACCGTCGACTCCGCCTCCCGCCTCGCCTACATCGCGATGGCCAACCCGGTGATCAAGGGCGTGGCCTTCGCCAGCGGCACGGCCAAGGCGGCGCGGCGGCTGCGGGGCCGCAAGGCCGAGGGCTGAGCCGTGGTCCGGCGGATGCTGTGGTTCACGACCGGGGCGACGGCCGGCTTCGGCGGCGCCATGTGGATCCGCCGCCGCGTCCTGCGCACCGTCGAGCGCTACACGCCGGCCCACGTCCAGGACGAGGTCGGCACCTCGGTCCGCCGCCTCGGCTCCGACGTGCGGGATGCGCTGAGCGAGGGCCGGCGCACCATGGCCGAGCGTGAGGCCGAGCTGCGCGCCGAGCTGCGACCCGGCGCGGGCAGCCTCCGCTAACCCTGCAGGGAGAACATCCACGTCAGCACTAGGCTGAGCCCACTTATGGCACCGCGGACCTCAGCCGAGCTGCGCCGCGCCTGGTCCGACTTCTTTGCGGCCAGGCAGCACACGATCGTGCCGTCGGGAAGCCTCATCCCGACCCACCCCAGCGCGCCCATGTTCACGAACTCGGGCATGATGCCCTTCGTCCCCCTGTTCCTCGGCGAGGAGCCCGTGCCCTACAAGCCGCGCCGGGCGGCCTCGGTGCAGCGCTGCGTGCGGGCGGGCGGCAAGCACAACGACCTCGACGCCATCGGGCGCTCGCCCCGCCACCTCAGCTTCTTCGAGATGCTCGGCAACTTCAGCTTCGGCGACTACTTCAAGGCCGAGGCCATCGCCTGGGCGTGGGAGTTCGTCACCGAGGTGCTCGAGCTCGACGGCGACCGCATGTGGGTCACGGTCCACACCGACGACGACGAGGCCGAGGCCCTGTGGGCCGACGAGATCGGCTTCCCCCGCGAGCGCATCCAGCGCCTGGGCAAGGCCAACTTCTGGGAGATGGGCGACACCGGCCCCTGCGGACCCTCGTCCGAGATCTTCTGGGACTACGGGCCCGAGGTCGGCCCCGACGGCGGTCCCGCCAACCCCGAGGCCGAGGACCGCTACGTCGAGATCTGGAACCTGGTGTTCCCCCAGTACCTGCGGGGCGCGGACGGCAAGCTCAGCGACCTGCCGTCCAAGAACATCGACACCGGCGCGGGCCTCGAGCGCATCCTGGCGGTCCTGGCCGGCAGCCCCAGCCTGTACGCCGCGGACACGCTGACGTCGCTGGTGGAGGAGGCGCAGTCGGTGACCGGCCACCGGCTCGGCGAGTCCAACCTGGGCGACATCGCGCTGCGGCTCATGGCCGACCACGCCCGCACCATGACCTTCCTGGTGGCCGACGGCGTCATCCCCTCCAACGAGGACCGGGGCTACGTGCTGCGCCGCATCATCCGGCGCGCCATCCGCTTCGCCTACCTCCTGGGGGTGGAGCGGTCGGTGCTGCAACCGCTGGTCGAGCACACCATCGCGCTCATGGGCGACGCCTACCCGGTGGTGGTCGAGCACCGCGACCTGGTGCTGCCCATCATCGGCCGGGAGGAGGAGTCGTTCCGGCGCACGCTGGCCACCGGCTCGCAGATCCTCGACACCCAGCTCGACCGGCTGGAGCCGGGCGGCACCCTGCCGGGCACGGTGGCGTTCCAGCTCCACGACACCTACGGCTTCCCCTTCGAGGTCACGCAGGAGACTGCGGACCTGCGCGGGTTCGCCCTCGACGTGGCCGGCTTCGAGTCGGCCATGGAGGACCAGCGCGCCCGGGCCCGAGCCGCGGCCAAGGGCGGTGGGGTGGCCACCGGCGACGAGGTCACCCTGCAGCAGCGGCTGCTGGCCGAGCACGGTCCCACCGAGTTCACCGGGCGCGACGAGTACACCTCGACCGCCACCGTGCTGGCGGTGGTGGACGACGGCGTCTACCTCGACCGCACGCCGTTCTACGCCGAGTCCGGCGGCCAGGTCGGCGACACCGGCACCATCACCACCGACACCGGCGTGGCCGACGTCCTCGACACCACCTACGGCCTGCCCGGCCTGCACCGGCACACCGTGCGGGTGCGCGAGGGCCACATCGAGCCGGGCCAGAACGCCACGGCCGCGATCGACGGCGATCGCCGCGACGCCATCCGCCGCAACCACACCGGCACCCACATCCTCCACTGGGCCCTGCGCGAGGTGCTGGGCCACCACGTGCGCCAGCAGGGCTCGCTGGTGGCGCCCGACCGCCTGCGCTTCGACTTCAGCCACTTCGAGCCGGTCACCCGCGACCAGCTGCGGGAGATCGAGGACCTGGCCAACCGCGAGATCCTCGAGAACCCCGGGGTGCGCCACTTCGAGACCACCATGAACGAGGCCCGCGACCTCGGCGCCATCATGTTCTTCGGCGAGAAGTACGGCGACATCGTGCGGGTGCTGGAGGCGGGGGAGCATTCGATCGAGCTGTGCGGCGGCACCCACGTGCGCCGCCTGGGCGACATCGGGCCGCTGAAGGTCACGTCCGAGGGCTCGATCGGCTCCAACGTGCGCCGCATCGAGGCGGTGACCGGCTTCGGGCCCATCGACCGCCTCCGCCAGGAAGAGGACCTCCTGGCGCGGGCGGCCGACGTGCTCAACACCACGGCCGACGACCTGCCGCTGGCGGCCGAGAAGCTGCGAACCGAGGTCCGGACCTTGCGGGCCGAGGTCGACGACCTGCGGCGCCAGGCCGCGGGCAACCGCGCCGGCGAGCTGGCCGCGCGCGCCATCGACGGCGTGGTCGTGGCCCGGGTCGACGGCCTGGCACCCGACGCGGTGCGTGACCTGGCGGTCGCCGTGCGCGACCAGCCGGGCATGCGCGGCGCCATCATCGGCGCCGAGAAGGAGGACGGCGGCGTCGCCCTGGTGGCGGCGGTCGCCAAGGGCTCCGGCCTGCACGCCGGCGACCTGATCGCCGACGCCGCGCGCACGGTCGGCGGTGGCGGCGGCAAGGGCCCCGAGCTGGCCCAGGCCGGCGGGCGGGACGCATCCCGCCTCGACGAGGCGCTCGACCAGGTGCGGGCCGCGGCCGGCCTGGCCTGAGCGTGGCGCGCGCCGTCGCCCTCGACATCGGCACGCGTCGCATCGGAGTAGCCCTGTCCGACAGCGGCGGCACGGTGGCCACCCCGTACGAGGTCGTCACCCGCAGCGGCGACCGGTCCGTGGACCATCGGCGCATCGCCGCGCTGGTGGAGGAGGCGGGCGCCGAGGTCGTGGTCGTGGGGCTCCCTCTGTCACTCGACGGGTCGGCGGGGCCCGCGGCGCAGGCGATCCTGGCCGAAGTGGACGAATTGCGGGGCGTTTTGCCCGTCAGCATCGTGACCTGGGACGAAAGGCTCTCCACCGTGGAAGCGGAGCGCAGCCTGCGGGCCATGAGAGTGCGCAAGGGTCGTCATCGCCAAGTTGTCGACCAGGTCGCTGCTACGGTGATCCTGCAGTCATGGCTGGATGCTGGACAGCCAGAGTGATGAGCCCGCCGGGTACCACCGTGGTGACTGGGCTGCTCGCCGCTCCTGCAAACACCGCACATGGCCTTCTCTGACCACAACGATCCTTCTGTGCCCAAGCGTCGCCGCGGGGCGAAACGCGCCAAGAGCGACGGGGGCTACGACGACTTCTGGACCCGCGAGAGCGTGGGCCCCAAGGCCCGCCGCCACCGCGAGGACAGCGAGCTGGACGACCTCGCCGACCTGTCCCCACCGTCGAAGCCGCGCTCGGGCCCGTCCCGGGTGCGGAACCGGTCTGCGGGCGCGCCGCCGCTGCCACAGCGGGGCGAGGCCCCACCGGTGGGCCACGGCATGGCCGGGGGACCGGATCCGACCTCGCGGCAACGAGCCGTCCCGCCCGCCGGCGGCCGGTGGGCGGCGCCCCGCGGGTACGGCCGAGACCGGACGCGCCCGCCCTCGGGCGGGGGCTACGAGGACCAGTGGACCGGCCGGCCCGCCACGGGCCAGATCCCGACCGTGGGCGGCGACGGCCCGCCCACATCGCGCTACGAGGCGGGGGCCACCGGCTATCCCACCCGTCGCCGCGGGGCGACCTACGTCGGGGACGAAGGACGCCCGCCCGGGACCTCGGCCCGTACCCGCACCTGGGCCGGCGCCGGCACCGACCTGGTCACCGGCGACACGTACGGTGAGGACACGTACTACGACGAGCACGACGAACTCGGGGAGGAGGAGGAGCCCCGCCGGCGCGGCTGCGCCATCGCGCTCGGCGTGCTGGCCGTGATGATCCTGGCCGCGGCGGTGGCCGGTTGGTTCGGCTGGTCCTGGGTGCAGGACCAGCTCGACCCGCCCGGGCCGCAGGGCGAGGAGGTCCTGGTCGAGATCCCGGACGGCACCACCACGTCGGGCATCGGGCACGCCATGGCCGACGCCGGTGTGATCACCAACGCCAGCGTGTGGGACTGGTACATCAAGCTGCACGACGTGGGCTCCTTCCAGGCCGGCACCTACCGCATGCGCCTCAACTCCTCGTTCGACGAGGCCATCGACGACCTGAAGGCCGAGCCGCTGCCGCCCAACTCACGGCTGGTGACGGTGCCCGAGGGCCTCACCCTCACCCAGCTGGCGCAGCGGCTGGTCGACCCCACCGACGGCGTGCCGGGCTTCACGCCCGAGGGCCTGCAGGCGGCTCTCGGCGATCCCGCCGTGCGCTCCGCCTTCCTGCCGGCCGACCAGCCCTCGCTGGAGGGCACGCTGTTCCCCGAGACCTACGGCGTCGAGGAGGGCGAGACCGAGGCCGAGCTCCTGGGCAAGATGGTGTCGACGCTGGACGAGACCATGAACAGCCTCGACGCCAACGGCAAGGCGGCCCAGCTCGGCATCACTCCCTACCAGGCGCTGATCGTCGCCTCCCTGGTGGAGGAAGAGGCCCGGGTGGACGAGGACCGGGCCAAGGTGGCCCGCGTGATCTACAACCGCCTCGCCGCGGGCGAGCCGCTCGGCATCGACGCCACCTCGTGTTACGAGAAGGGCGAGATCCCCTGCTCGCTCACCGAGTCCGAGCTGGCGTCCGACTCGCCGTACAACACCCGCAACCGGGCGGGCCTGCCACCGACGCCCATCACGTCGCCCGGCCGGGCCAGCATCGAGGCCGCGCTCAACCCGGCGGAGGGCCCCTGGCGCTGGTACGTGTTGGCCGACGCCGACGGCCACCACGCCTTCACCGACGACTACGACGAGTTCCTGCGCCTCAAGGCCGAGTGCGCGGCTCAGGGACTGGGGTGCAGCGCCTGAGGCGATCCGGCTCCGTGTCACGGGCGGCGGCGTGATCAGCGGCGCCACCCGGTTGGCCGCCGTGATCGGCTGGCCGGTGCGTCACTCGCTGTCGCCCGCCATCCTCAACGCCGCCTTCGCCGCCGCCGGGGCGGACTGGGCGTTCGTGGCCCTGGAGGTGCCACCCGGCCAGGGCGCCGCCGCGGTCGAGGCCATGCGCACGCTGGGCCTGGGCGGGCTGTCGGTGACCATGCCGCACAAGGCCGCGGCCCACGGCGCAGTGGACGAAGCGACCCCGGTGGCGGCCGAGCTGGGGGCGGTGAACTGCGTGTTCCGCCGCGGGGATCGCCTGGTGGGGGACAACACGGACGGCCCCGGCTTCGTGGACGCGTTGCGGCGCGACCCGGGACTGGAGGTGGCCGGGCTGCGCTGCGTCGTGGTGGGGGCGGGGGGTGCGGGGCGGGCCGTCGTCCGGGCGTTGGGGGCGGCCGGGGCGGCGGAGGTCGTGGTGGTGAACCGGTCGCCCGAGCCTGCCGCCCTGGCTGCGCCACTGGCGGGCCCGGCCGGGCGGGTGGGCACGGGGGCCGACGTGGCCGGGGCCGACCTGGTCGTGAACGCCACACCATTGGGGATGGACACCACCGAGGGTGGGAGCGATCCGTTGCCGGTCGATGAAGATCTGCTGCACGAAGGCCAGGTGGTCTGCGACCTCGTCTACCATCCGGCGGTGACGCCGCTGCTCGAGGCGGCTCGGGCCCGCGGGGCGGTGGCCGTGGGGGGCCTGGGCATGCTGGTCCACCAGGCCGGACTTGCGTTTCGGAATTGGACCGGCGAGGCCCCGCCGCTCGAGGCCATGACCCTCGCCGCCCGGCATGCCCTGGCGCGCCGGCACGGGCCCGGATGAGCGTTTCCGAACGGCGTTCTGGGTATAGGAGAGAGACACGAGAATGTGACGCTGGGCGCGCGGGAGTGTTACGGCCTAGGCTGCTGCCGGGCGCTGGGGATGTGGCGGTTTACCAAGAGCGGAGGTAACAGCGTTGGCGTTGCAAGGGACACTGGACACGTTCTCGCTACCGGACGTCCTGCGGCTCCTCGCCACGACGGCGAAGACCGGTCGCCTGCGGATCGACGGTGACCGAGGGCAGGGGAGCGTGTGGCTTGACGGAGGCAGCGTCGTCGGTGCCGCTGCCGACCGCGCCGTGAGCGGGACGCCGACGGATGAAGTCGTCTTCGAGCTCCTGCGGTTCGACTCGGGCGCCTTCGCGTTCGACGCCGGAGACAAGGCGCCGCAGCCGGGCCGTCCCGAGGGCGTCGAGGACATCCTGCGCCGGGCCACCTCGCTGCTCCGCGAGTGGACCGAGCTGGAGGCCGTCGTGCCCTCGCCCGCGCACCACGTGCTGCTGGCGCCGGACCTGTCGGCCGACGAGGTCACCATCGACGCCGACCGCTGGCGCTCCGTGGTGGCCATCGCGTCGGGCCGCACCATCGGCGAGCTGGCCCAGGAGCTGGGGCTCACCGAGCTGGGCGTGTCCCGCGTCGTGCGCGACCTGGTCGACCTGGGCGTGGCCGACGTCGAGCCGCCGGGCATCCCCGAGCCGGGCCCGCGGACCGAGGCGCCGAGCGAGCGGCCGCAGCGGATCCCGGCGCCGGGCCCGGTCACCGAACCGGTGCCCGCCATCCCCTCCATCCCCGAGCCGCTGACCACCGAGGGCCAGCGGGCCGGCTGGCTGACCGCCGACAAGACCGGCGAGGTGCCTTCGATCACCATCGAGCCGCCCGACCCCGGCCCGCTGCCGCCGCGCACCGGGCGCACCCCGGCGGCCGCGCCACCCCCTGCACCGGGACGGGCCGACTCCCCCCCGGTACCGTCGGCCCGCAACGACACGGGCCGCACCCCGGTGAGCCGCCCCGCCGACTCCGGCCGGGTCCCTAGGGTCCGCTCCGGTGAGAACGCGGGGC
>JBKPRV010000122.1:0-9849 GCA_046734715.1 Actinomycetota bacterium
GCCCCGGCGCGGGCGGCGGCGGGGCCGGCTCGGGCGCGGAGCGCGGGTGAGCGTCGGCGAAGGACTGGCGGGCCGCGGTCAGCGCCGCCTGTAGCTCGTCGGGGTTGAGCGTGGGCGGGTCGAACGGCCGGCGCCGGCGGCGGTGGCCGAGGGTGATGCCGGCCACCCGCTCGACGTCGGCCGACGTGGCCACCGAGCGTCCCTCCCAGCCGGCGAACGCGGCCGCGGCGCGGCACAGCACCAGGTCGGCGCGCAGGCCTTCGGCGCCCACGCTGACGGCGAGGCGGCAGGCGAAGTCGACCACGGTGTCGGGCAGGTCGGCGGGCATGGCCGCGGCCAGCCGGGCGCGCAGCACGATGTCGCCTTCGCCGCCCTCGACCCGGCCGCCGGCGTCGTGGGTGAGGCGCCGGCGCACCACCTCGGCCCGGGCGCGCGGCTCGGCCGGCGCCTTGATGGGCACGGACAGGCCGAAGCGGTCGAGCAGCTGGGGCCGCAGCTCGCCCTCCTCGGGGTTCATCGAGCCCACCAGGACGAACCGGGCCGGGTGCGAGTGCGACACGCCGTCCCGCTCCACCCGGTTGAGCCCGGACGCGGCCACGTCCAGCAGCACGTCCACGAGGTGGTCGGGCAGGAGGTTGACCTCGTCCACGTAGAGCACCCCGCCGTGGGCGGCGGCCAGGAGGCCGGGCCGGAACACGGTGGCGCCTTCGGTCAGCGCGGCCTTGAGGTCGATGGTGCCGAGCACCCGGTCCTCGGTGGCCCCCAGGGGCAGCTCCACGAACGGGGCCCCGCCCGGCAGCATCCCCGCCAGGCCGCGGGCCAGGGTCGACTTGGCCGACCCCTTGTCACCCCGTAGGAGCACGCCGCCGATGCCGGGGTCGACCGCCGCCAGCAGCAGCGCCAGGCGGGCCTCGTCCTGGGCCACGATGGCGCTGAAAGGGAAGCGGGACAGGCTGGTCACGGTCGCCCGCTTGGATGGAGATGTCGCCCTGTCATGTCCGCTGTTCCTCCCAGCCCTCCGCCTCTAGCACTGCGTCGACGAGGCACTTGCGCGCGGAGTCACTCGCGTACCACATACCGCGTCGATGTGCTTCTAGCAGGCGTTCGGCAATCGCGCGCAACGCCCAAGGATTGGAGTCCCTGAAGAAGGCACGAATGTCGGCGTCCGCCACGTACGACTCGGTCACCCGCTCGTACATCCAGTCCTCCACGACCCGAGCCGTGGCGTCGTAGCCGAAAAGGTAGTCCACGGTCGCCGCCAGCTCGAACGCTCCCTTGTAGCCGTGGCGGCGCATGGCCCCGATCCAGCGCGGGTTGAGCACCCGGCTGCGGACCACGCGGGCGGCCTCCTCGGCCAGGGCCCGGACCCTCGGGGCCGCGGGGTCGGAGGAGTCGCCGAACCAGGCCCGCGGCTCGCGCCCGCTCAGAGCCCGAACCGCGGCCACCATCCCGCCGTGGTCCTGGAGGTAGTCGTCGCTGTCGAAGATGTCGTGCTCGCGGTTGTCCTGGTTCTTGACCGCCACCTCGATGGCGGCGAAGCGACGGCGCATGGCCTCGGGAGCCGGCTCGCCCGCCCGGTCCCGCCCGTAGGCGAAGCCCGACCAGGCCAGGTACACCTCGGCCAGGTCGGCGTCGGTGCGCCACGAGCCCCGCTCGAGGACCGGCAGGATCCCCGACCCGAACCCGCCGGGCGGCGGCCCCCAGATGCGGGCGTCCTCGACTCCCGCGGCCCGCACCGGGTTGTCGCTCTCGTGCTCGTCCAGCCCGGCCACCAGCCGTACCGCGTCGTCCAGCAGGGCCACCAGGTGGGGGAAGGCGTCGCGGAAGAACCCGGAGATGCGCAGGGTGACGTCGACCCGGGGCCGGCCCAGCTCGGCCAGGGGTATCGGCTGGAGGCCGGACACCCGCCCCGACTCCGCCCCCCCGGTGGGGCCCACGCCGAGCAGCGCCAGGGCCTCGGCGGCGTCGTCGCCCCCGGTGCGCATGGCGGCCGTACCCCACAGCACCAGGCCCACGGTGGTGGGCGGCCGCCCCGTCTCGGCCAGGTGCCGGGCCACCAGCTCGGCGGCCAGCTGCCGGCCGACCTCCCACGACAGGGCCGAGGGCAGGGCCTTGGGGTCGACGGAGTAGAAGTTGCGGCCGGTGGGCAGCACGTGGGCCGCGCCCCGGGTGGGCGCCCCGCTCGGCCCCGCGGCCACATAGCCGCCGGCCAGGGCGGTAAGTGTGGCGGTGACCTCGTCCCCGGTGGCGGCCAGGGCGGGGATCAGCCGGGTGCAGATCCAGTGCTCGACCGCGGCGGCCGGGTCCTGGGGATCGGCCGGTCCCGCCCAGCCCCGGGCGGCCAGGGCCTCGACCCGGTTGCGGCACTCGGCCTCGAGCTTGTCCACCTCGTGGCGGCGCTCGCTGCGGGGGTCGAAGCCCAGGTCGGCGGCCACGACGCTGCGCAAGGACGGCACCTGGCCCTGGGGCAGGCGGGTCACGGAGAGCACGAGGTCGACCAGAGCCTCGCCCTCGGGCGCCCGGCCGAGCACGTGCAGCCCGCCCCGGATCTGCGCGTCCTTCAGGGCGCACAGGTAGCCGTCAACGTGCAGGACCATGTCGTCGAACTCGTGATCCGCGACGCCCTCGGCCAGGCCCAGGTCGCGGTGGATCTCGGCGTCGACCAGCACCTCCCACACCTGGCGGCGCAGGGCGGGGAGCTTGCTCGGGTCCATGGCCTGGGCGCTGGCGTACGCGTCGAGCAGGGTCTCGATGCGGGCCAGGTCGTCGGTGGCCTCGGCCCGGGTCATGGGCGGAGTGAGGTGGTCGACCACCACCGCGTGGGCCCGCCGCTTGGCCTGGGTGCCCTCGCCCGGGTCGTTGACCACGAACGGGTAGACCAGCGGCAGGTCTCCCAGGGCCGCGTCGGGGAAGCAGGCGGCCGACAGCGCGTTGGCCTTGCCCGGCAGCCACTCCAGCGTGCCGTGCTTGCCCACGTGCACCACGGCGTCGGCTCCGCAGCGGGCGTCGAGCCAGCGATAGAAGGCCAGGTAGTGGTGGGGCGGGGGCACGTCGGGGGCGTGGTAGGCGCCGATGGGGTCGTCGCCGAAGCCGCGGGGCGGCTGGATGGTGACCAGCACGCCGCCCAGGTCCAGCCCGGGGAACACGAGATCGCCGCCGTGGACGTAGATCTCGCCCGGCGGCGGCCCCCAGATCCTGGTGACCTGGGCCTGCGCCCGCTCGGGCAGGCTGGCGAACCACTGGGCGTACTCCGCGGCCGGGAGTCGCCCGACCCCTGCCGCGGCCTGGGCCGGGGTGAGCGTCGGCTGGTCGTAGGTGAGCCGGTCGGCCAGCAGCGCCATGAGGCCGTCGCCGTCGGCCGGGAAGTCCTCCACCCGGTAGCCCGCGGCCCGCAGGGCGTGGAGCAGGTCGATCACCGAGGCGGGCGTGTCCAGGCCCACGGCGTTGCCCAACCGGCTGCGCTTGGTGGGGTAGGCGGACAGGACCACCGCCACCCGCTTGTCCTCCGGCGGGGTGCGGCGCAGGCGGGCGTGGCGGGCGGCCAGGGCCGCGAGCCGGGCGGTGCGGCCGGGATCGGTGCGCGAGGCCACCAGCGGGGTGCCCAGGTCGCCGCCGTCGTCCACCTCCTCCTTGAAGGCGAAGGCGGGGCCCACGATGCGGCCGTCGAACTCGGGGATGGCCACGCCCCGCGCCACGTCCAGCGGGGTCAGGCCGGCGTCGTCGGCATCCCACTCGTCCCGGGACCGGTTGGAGGACGGCGCCTGGATGACCGGCACGCCCAGCCCGGCCAGGTGCGGCACCTCCCAGTCCCCGTCGTCGCCCTCCCCGGCCCGGCCCATGGCCAGCACGGTGGTGACCAGGGCGTCGACCCCGTGGGCGCGGCACAGCTCCAGCGCCTCGACCCGGCCGTCGTGGGGATGGGGCCGCAGCGAGTAGCAGTACACCGCCAGGGTGTCGGCCCCGACGGCGTCCAGGGCCCGGCACAGGTCGGCCACGAACTGCGTGTTCCCCGCCACGAGGTGCGCCCGGTAGAACACGACGCCGACCAGCGGCCGCGTCTCGTCCCTGGGGTGTCCGGGTTTGCCGACGCCGGCGCCGTCCCACACCCCGGCCCGGGGCACGGCCGCGGGCGGCTCGAAGCCGAAGCCGCCCAGGAGCACGGTGTCGGCCACGAACCGCAACAGCTGCTCGACATTGCCCGGCCCGCCGGCCACGAGGTACCGGTGGGCCTCGGCGACGATGCCGGCGGGCACGGTGGACAGCCGGGTCAGCTCGGCGTCGGGCGCGGCCTCGCCACCCACAGCCACCAGCGGGATGCGCTGGGCGAGGCACACCCTGCGCAGGGCGTCGAACGGCCGCTCCCAGGCGCTGCGCCCGCCCAGCAGCCGGATGACCACCGCGGTGACCTCGTCCAGCTCGGGCGCGTGCTCGCCCGGAGTCCCGCCGCGTACCCCGGGGAACCCGGCGGGCAGCCGGTGCACGATCGACCCCAGGGCGAGCAGCTCGGTGTCGGCGTTGCTAAGGAACAGGATCATCGGGCCTCGGGGTTCCCTCGGTGTCGGCGCGGTGGAGCGAGCAGTCGGAGCAAAGCGCCCCGCCGGATGTGGTCGTCTTCCACCACAGGCAGCAGGTCCGCCGGTGGTAGGCCCAAGTGGGCGTGGGCTCCCAGGCTCCCAGGGCATCGAGGTCGTGGGGCGCCGCCGCCAGGAACGCGGCCAGTCCGTCGTGCCAGCGGTCCCCGGCCGCCTCCCTCACCGCGCCCGCCCCGGCAGCACAGGCCGCAGCGACGTTCCCCCACACGAGCCCGGACCCCAGCCGCCGGCTCGCGCCCAGGGACGAGGCCACCGGGTCCAGATGGCCGGCGAACAGCCAGTCGCTGAGCTCGCCGGCGTCGGCCGTGGTCTCGGTCGAGCCGAACACCACCGACGAGGGCCGCCCGCGCGCGATGCCCACGGCCATGCGCTCGGCCCGCACGTCGGGCGCCACTCCCGTCAGCAGCCAGCACGCCAGCGCCGTCCCGCCGACGCGGTAGGCGTACCCCTGCCACCACAGCGACGCGAGCACCACCGGGTCGTCGGTCCCCCGCACATCGGCGCTGGTCGCCACCGCGTGCGCCACGTCCTCCGGCGACGCGGCCAGGGTCACACACGCCAGCTCGCCCTCCCCGGGCGCGCCCATCCGCCAGCGCAGCCAGTCGGCCACGTCGGTGAGCCGCGCGAGGGCGTCCGCGGCGCCGGTCACGGGGCGCCCTCTCCGATGATGGCCACGAGCCGGTCGAGGTCGAGGTGGGCCTCCAGGGCATCGGCGATGCGGTCGAGCCGGTCCATCCGGGTCGCAGCGAAGTTCACGCCGGTGGGCGACCACCGCTTGCCGGATCGTTCCGCCGCCCACGCCACCATCCCGGCGCGGAACCCGTCGGACTCGAACAGCCCGTGCAGCGTCGTCCCCGCCCACCGGCCGTCGTGCCAGCCGAGGATCTCGCCGTCCGCAGCCACCAGCCACGGCGCCCCGGGCCCGTCCGGCCGGACCCGCCCGTGGTGGATGCGGTAGCCGGCCACCTCCTGCCCCTGGCCCGGGCCCTCGGTGGCGCTCCCCGCCGGACGGTCGAGCACCTTGTCGCCCCGGAACGAGGTCACGACCGGCAGCCACCCCAACCCTCGCTCGCTGCCGGCCGACCCCTCGACCCCGTCGGGGTCCTCGATGGTCCCGCCCGCCATTTGCAGCCCTGCGCAGACCGCCACCACCGCGGCGTCCGACCGCTCGACCGCCGCGGCCAAGCCAGTGCCGCGGAACCAGGCCAGGTCGCCCCGGGTGTTCTTCGATCCCGGCAGCACCACCAGATCGGGCCGTCCCAGCTCCGCCGCCGACCGCACCCAGCGGACCTGCACGCCCGGCTCCAGGCGCAGCGGGTCGAGGTCGCCGGCGTTGGCCACCCGGGGCCAGCGCACTGCGGCCACGTCCACCGTGTCGCCCCCTTCGCCGGGGATGGGCGCGGGCGGGCGATCGAGGGCCAGCGAGTCCTCGTTGTCGATGTCCACCACGCCCAGATGCGGCAGCACGCCCAGGGTGGGCACGCCGCAGCGCCGCTCCAGCTCGGCGCAGGCGTCGCCCAGCAGGGCGGGATCGCCCCGCAGCCGGTTGACCACGAACCCGCGCACGGTGGCCCGCAGGTCGTCGGGCAGCAGCGCCACCGTCCCGTACAGCGACGCGAACACGCCGCCGCGGTCGATGTCACCCACCACCACCGCCGGCAGCCCGGCCGCCCGAGCCAGCGGCAGGTTGACGAGATCACCGTCCAGCAGGTTGATCTCCGCCGGGCTGCCCGCGCCCTCGCAGAGCACCACGTCGAACCGCTTCCGCAGGCCCGCCAGCGCGTCCAGCACCACGGGCCACAGCGACCGCTTGGCCTCGTGGTACTCGGTGGCCGACAGCACTCCGTTCGGGCGGCCCAGGACCACCACCTGGCTCGACCGGTCGCTCGTGGGCTTGAGCAGGATGGGGTTCATGGCCGCCTCGGGCTCGACCCCCGCGGCGAGGGCCTGGACCCACTGGGCGTGGCCGATCTCCGACCCGTCCGCCGTCACGGCCGCGTTGAGCGCCATGTTCTGGGCCTTGAACGGCGCGACCTTCACGCCCTGGCGGGCCAGCAGCCGGCACAGACCGGCCACCACGAACGACTTCCCCGCGTCGCTGGTCGTCCCGCATACGAGGAGACCGCCCCTCACCGCGTACCCTCCCGAGGATGGCGCGAGCGCAGTCGATAGTCCTGGTCAACACCGGGGACGGCAAGGGCAAGTCCTCGGCCGCCTTCGGGGTGATGGTCCGGGGCTGGGCCCGCGGCTGGAACGTCGGGGTCATCCAGTTCGTCAAGGGCGGCAAGTGGAAGACCGGCGAGCGCAAGCTGGCCGACCAGCTCGGCATCGAGTGGCACACCCTGGGCGACGGCTTCACCTGGGAGTCCACCGACCTCGAGCGCACGGCAGAGCTGGGCCGCCAGGCCTGGGCTGTCGCCGCCGAGAAGCTGGCGTCGGGGGACTACGACCTGCTGGTGCTCGACGAGGTCACCTACCCGGTCAAGTACGGCTGGATCGACGCCGCCACGGTGGCGGGCGCCATCCGGGACCGGGCCCCGCGCACCAGCGTGGTGGCCACCGGGCGGGCGGCTCCGCCCGAGCTGATCGACGTGGCCGACACCGTCACCGAGATGCGCAAGGTCAAGCACGCCTACGACGCAGGGATCTCGGCCTTGAAGGGCATCGAGTTCTGAGCCGCGGCCCGTGCCGCCTCGCTCCAGAGGACCCCGAGCCCCAGCGTCAGCAGTGTCCACACCAGCAGGTTGCCGGCCAGCGAGTTGATCCGGAACTGCCACACGAGGTTGGCGGGCGCGGTGACCTCGTCGGGTGAGGGAGGCAGTGCCGCGAACATCACGCCGAAGCCCACCAGCCCCGCCAGCACCACCGCGGCGATCCGCCGGTGGTCGGCCCAGCCCGCCCGGCGCAGGCGCGCCGACAGGTGGGCGGCTCCCGCGAGCAGCAGCGCCGCCAGCACGATGGCGAGCACGTAGTAGCGCTCCCGTTCGCCGACCGTGTCGGGGTTCCCCACCGCGGGCGGGTTGGGCGGGTACTTGAGCCAGGGCGTCACCGTGATGGCGGTGGCCAGGATCAGGCCCGACAGCGCCACCCGGCGGAACGGCCCGCCGGTGGTGGTCCGCAACGACAGCGTGGTCACGGCCAGGATGAGGCCGAAGGCGGCGCCCGCCAAGGCGTAGGCCGCGAACAGGCCCGCGCCCTTCTGGTCGGAGCGGTCGACCCTGACCTCGTCCCCGCCGGAGTCGTCGGCATGCTCGTCGGCGGCGCGCTGCTCCTCCAGGGCGATGGCGTCGTCGACGCGGGGCTCGGTCACCACGCTGGCGAAGATCGCGCCGCACAGGCCGGCCAGGATGCCGATGAGGACGGCCGCGGCCACGATGGTGCGCGGGCGCGTGAAGTCGAGACGGGCGAGCATGTTCGGGCTACGGGTTCGGGTGCCGTACGGCGTCAGTGGCAGGGCACGCCCACGATGTGGCGCCCATCGTGGAAGAACTCGTGGAAGAACAGGTCGCCCCGGGACAGGATCCCGGTGAGCTGCCCGTTGTCGAACGTGACCAGCCACAGGGCCAGGACGGCGACGGCGAAGAGGGCGGCGAGCGCCCAACCGGGGATCGGGGCGATCACGACCCCGGGGTCGGCGGCGGTGACCTCGCCGGCCGTTGCCGGGACGGGCGTGCTGGTTGCCATGTGCCTCTCCTCCATCCACGTGGAATCCACCACCACGGTCGGTCTCCTGGCTCCCGGATCACCGCTCGCCCCGCCTTCCCGGGCCGGAGCCCAGTGGCGTCGTGGGGTTCACTCCCCGGTCACAGTGGCGGGACCGCGCCGGACTCTCACCGACTTCCCGGAACCGTGGTTCGGGCCGGACCTTATCAGCGACCGGAGGAGAGGTACTCGTGGAGGGTGTCGGTCTCTTCCTTGAGCTCGTCGATGCGGGACTTGACCACATCGCCGATGCTGACGATCCCGGCCAGGGTGCCGCCGTCCAGCACGGGCACGTGGCGGATGCGCCGGTCGGTCATGAGCAGCATCAGCTCGTCCACGGTGGTGCGGGGCACGCAGGTGACCACCTCGGTGGTCATGAGGGAGGACACGGGCTGGCCCAGCACCGCGGCGCTGTCGGCCTCGGCCACGCCCAGCGCCCGCACCACATCCCGTTCGGACAGGATGCCGGCCACCGTGATCCCGCCCTCGGCGTCGGCGTCGCTCATGACTACGAGGGCGCCGATGTTGCGGTCGCGCAGCCGCACCACGGCGTCCGACACCGAGGCCGCGGCCGAGATCGTCTCGACCTCGCGGCCCTTGCGGTGGAGGATGTGCTCGATCAGCACCCGGCCACCTCCTCGCTGAAGTCTGCCGTCCAGGGGATTCCTCTACTGTCCCACAGGATCGGCGGCCCGGGGGAGGGATAGGGACAGGTGAGCGGCAGAACGGTGACCACGCCCACCGGCGAGACGTGGCGGGTCCGGCGCCTGTGGGTGCCCCGGATGCGGGGCGAGACGCTGTGGTCGCCCTGCCGCCACACCTGGCGGATCGTGGGCTGGCGGGCCAGCGGGGAGAAGGTCGACGAGATCGCCAACCTGCTGGCGCACGGGCATCCGCTGCCGCCGGAGCACGACTCCAGCCTGCGGCCGGGCCACGAGGTGCCGGAGGACGCCGGCAGCTGATCTGGCATCCTGCTCCCATGTCTGAGCAGCACCTGACCGGCGGGCGCGGTGACATCCCGATGCTCGACGCGGCCACCGTGGTCCTGCTGCGGGACAGCGAGGCCGGGATCGAGTGCCTGATGGTCCGCAAGAACTCGGGCCAGGCCTTCGGGGGCATGTGGGTGTTCCCGGGCGGCCGGGTGGAGGAGGCCGACGGCACCGGTGTCGACGGCGCCCGCCACGCCGCGGTGCGCGAGGCGGCCGAGGAGACCGGCCTGGTGCTCGACGCCGCCACGCTGGTCCCCATCTCCCACTGGACCCCGCCCTCCACCGCCCCCCGCCGCTACGCCACGTGGTTCTTCGTGGGGGTGCTGCCCGACGATGCCGCCGACGTGATCGTGGACGGGGGCGAGATCGGCGACCACCTGTGGACCCCGCCCGCGGCGGCGCTGGCGCTCCACCGCGCGGGGGAGATCGAGCTGGTCCCGCCCACCTGGGTCACGCTGCAACGCCTCGCCGAGGCGGGCGCGCGGGCGGACGGCGCCACCGCCGCGGTCGAGGCCGCCGTCGGGGGTGAGATCGAGCGGTTCAAGACGCGGGTCGTGATCCAGGAC
>JBKPRV010000123.1:0-28125 GCA_046734715.1 Actinomycetota bacterium
GGCCCACGCCGCTCACCGAGCTGGCGCCGGCCGCGCTGGCGGCCGCGCTGCGCGCCGGGGCCGACGCGACCCGCTGACACGCGCAAGGCTGTGCCCATGACCGACGGGATCATCGCGCAGACGACCACGATCTCCGGGCACGGAGGGGACGAGATCGAGGCGTACCTCGCCCATCCGCTGGAGGGGGACCACCAGCCGAGCGTGGTGGTGTGCCACCACATGCCCGGCTACGACCGGGCGTCGAAGGAGATCGCCCGCACCTTCGCGGTGTACGGCTACGCCACCCTGATGCCGAACCTGCACCACCGCTACGCGCCGGGAGCCAAGGCGTCCGATGCCGCGGCCGCGGCCCGCGAGGCGGGCGGGGTGCCCGACGAGCAGTGCCTCGGCGACGTCCAGGCCGCCCTCGACTTCCTCCGGGCCCGGCCCGAGTCCAACGGCAAGGTGGGCGTGATCGGCTACTGCTCCGGCGGCCGCCAGAGCCTGCTGGTGGCGTGCCGGCTCGACGTCGACGCCGCCGTGGACTGCTACGGCGGGCGGGCCGACCCCGAATGGGGCGCCGACCTGCGCTGCCCGCTGCTCGGGCTGTTCGGCGAGGACGACCAGTTCCCCAGCCCCGACGACGTGCGCGCCCTGGCCAAGGTGCTCGACGAGCACGGCAAGAGCTACGACTTCCACTCCTACGAGGGCGCAGGCCACGCCTTCTTCTCGGTCGACCGGCCCTCCTACCGCCTCGAGGCGGCCAAGGACGGCTGGAAGCAGATCTGGGCGTTCTACGGCGAGCACCTCCAGGGGACCTGAGCATGTGCACCTACGTGACCACCACCACCCCGGTCGCCGGCAGCGGCTACAGCGGCGACGACTGGTTCCCGGTCGACCGCGCGGTCGTGTACTTCGACCACCCGCAGGACGCCCCGCTCGACCACGCGCTGTGCGTGGACGTGTGGGGCCCCGGCGGGCGGGTGGCCATCGAGCTGGATGCGGCCTCGGCCCGGCGGCTGGCCGAGGCCATCCTCGGGATCCTGGACCACGAGGAGGTCCGGCCCCTCACATGACGATCTCGACCGTGTCGCCGTCGGCGAGGCGGTGGCCCGCGCCGACCCGCTGGCCGGCGAAGCGGGCCGAGCCGCCCCACAGCCGGGCGCCGCGGCAGGCGGACCCGACCTCGTGGTGGATGGCGTCGGCCACCTCGGCCACGGTGACGGGCGGTGGGAGGGCGATCGGATCGGGGTCGGCGACGCCGTTGCGCCGCAGGTAGACCCGCACGAGGCCGGTGAGGCCCCAGATCGCGTCGCGCAGCGCGTCCAGGCTGGCGTCGTCGAGCACGGACACCTCGACCACCGCCGTCGGGTCGACGTGGCGGCGCAGCGCGTCGGTCGCGCCGGGGTCGGCCTCGTCGGCCTTGGTGGCGGCCACCAGGCTGGGCAGGTCGATGCCCGAGGCCTCCAGCTCGGCCCGCAGCACATCGAGCCGGCTCGGCGGCTGGGCCAGATCGTGGCACAGCACCATGGCGTCGGCGGTCCGCAGCACGGACAGGAGCGCCCGGCCGCCGCCCCGCCCCTTGGCCGCCCCGTCGATCAACCCCGGGATCTCGACCAGCTGCACCAGCACCCCACCCGCCCGGATGGCGGCGGCCACCGGCCGGGTGGTGGTGAAGGCGTAGTCGCCCGTGCGGATCTGGACGTCCGACAGGGCCTGCAGCAGGCTCGACTTGCCCGCGTTGGGGGGACCGACCAGCGCGATCTGGGCCGCGCCCCGGCGGCGCACCGCGATCGAATCGCGGTGGGTCGCGCCGCGGCGGCGCTCCGTCTCCCCGATCTGGGCCGTCACCCACTTGCGCAGGTCGGCGTAGGGGCCGTTTCGGTAGTCCGGCAGCTCGGCCAGGATCGCCCGCAGCTCCTTGGTGCGGGCCGACCCCTCCTTGCCTACGAGCCGGCGCTTGATGACCTGCTGGAATGTCCGATGCGGCATCGGCATGACGCGTTCCTCCAACCTCGGGGCAGGAGAGCACCGCGACTACGGAGTGACGCGCCGTGTCTCCCGCCGCTTCCTTCGACGTGCGGGGAAGCGGCGGGATCAGCCGTTGAGCCTGGTCACCTCGGCTCGCCAGGTCATCTCACGAGACATGGACGGGACAGTACCGTCCGCGGCCGGGACGCCCCAGCGGATTCGCCGGCACGCTGTGTGCGAGGGGCCGCACGCGTGAGGGCCGTGGTCTAGCGTCAGGCCATGGTCAGCGTCGCGCTCGTCGTGAAACTCGTCGCCAAGCCGGGGGTCGAGGAGGAGCTTGCGGGCTTCCTCGAAGGGGCGTTGGCGCTCGCCAACGCCGAGGAGGGCACTCCGGTCTGGATGGCGCTCCGCAGCGATCAGTCCACGTTCTGGATCGTCGACGCCTTCCCCGGGGTCGACGAGCGCCAGGCGCACATCGACGGCGAGATCGCGTCCGCCCTGTTCGACAACGCCGACCGGCTGCTGGCCGAGGCGCCCGAGATCAACCTGGCCGAGGTGCTCGCCTTCAAGTAGTGGAGGCGGGCCGGCTCATCGAGCGAGCCGCGGCGCTGGGCGAAGGGACCGCCGGGCTGGTCATCTCCGTCGCCCTGGTGACCGCGAGCGGCGAGGAGCACAGCGCCACCACCGGCGCGCCCGACGGCGAGCGGTTGCCGTCGTGCTCGTCGTTCAAGCCGATCGTCGCGGCGGCGGTGCGCTCGGCTGCCCGCGACGGTGTAGTGGCGCTGGAGGCCCCGGCGGAGGGCGGCTCGACGCTCGAACTGCTGCTCAGCCACCTGTCGGGGCTGGCCGGCGACCTCTACGAGATACCGGTGCCGCGGGCTTCCGACGAGGAGGCGGCGGCCGCGCTGCTGGACCGGTTCCTGCCGCGGGTGCCCCGAGTGGCGCCCGGTCGCTTCTGGTACAGCAACCTCGGCTACGTGCAGGCGGGCCTGATCCTGGCCCGGGCCGAGCACGAGCCGCTGCTCGAAGTGGTGCGGCGCCGGGTGCTGGGCCCGGCCGGCGCGGAGATGGAGGCGCCCTCGCCCAGCGTGTCGCTGCGGGCGGCAGGGTCGGGGATCCGGCTGCGGGCGCTCGATCTGGCGCGCGCCGGCGTGGCCCTGGCCCGCGGTCCGTTGGCGGGCCTCGGCACCGCGCGCCAGATCCCCACCGCCCGGCTGGCCGCCGGCGCCGGACAACATCCCGGCGGCGGGTTCTTCGTCGACGATCGCTACGGGCGGCGGTTGCTGGCCCACGGCGGCGGAGGGGGCGGTGGCCACGGCTCGGCCTGGGTGGTCGACCCGGAGGAGGGGTGGTCGGCCGCCGCCCTGTTCAACCACCCGGCCGGCTACGCGCTCGACGTGCCCGCCGCCGTCACCGGCCAGGACCGGGACCGCGATCCGCTGCGCCCACCCCGGGCCCCGGCGGCGCCCGGCTGGTACCGGAATGCCTACGCCGGCGTGGCCGAGGTGCACGAAGGCGAGGTCCGGCTCAACGGCCGCGTCGTGCCGGCCCGCTGCGCCGCCGACGGCCGCGGGATCGTGGTCAACGCCACCGGCATCGTCATCGGCTCCCTGCCCTACGACCGCGTCCCGCCGCCGGGCGACGTCGCCGTCGATCCCGGGCTGGCCGGCACCTTCACGGCATCGTGGGACGACCTGGCGGTCGGGGCCGGGGCCACGCCCACCGTCCGCTCGGCCCGCCGCGGCGAGTCCCCGGCGGTGGCGCTCACGCCCACCACCATCGCCACCGACTTCGGGGTGCTGGAGCTCCGGGGCGACCACCTGGTGGCCGGCGGCGCTTATCCCTTCACCCGCACCTGACCGCTCGGCCACAGTGGGGCCCATGCATCTCGCCCAGCTCAACATCGGACGGCTGCGGGCTCCGCTCGAGGATCCCAGCATCGACGCCTTCCGCACCAACCTGGCCCGCATCAACGCCCTGGCCGAGGCCAGCCCGGGCTTCGTGTGGCGCCTGCAGGACGAGTCCGGCGACGCCACCGCCATCAAGCTGTTCGACGACGACCTGGAGATCGTCAACCTCACCGTGTGGACCTCGATCGACGCACTGGCCGACTTCGCCTACCGCAGCGGGCACGTCGAGATCCTGCGGCGGCGGCGCGAGTTCTTCGAGGTGCCCACCCAGCCCATCCTCTGCCTGTGGTGGATCCTGGAGGGGACGGTGCCTACCCCGACCGAGGCCATCGCTCGGCTGGAGCACCTGCGAGCGCACGGTCCGACACCCACCTCGTTCACCTTCCGCCACCGCTTCGAGCCGGGCGACGCGGCGCCGGTGCTCGGTAGCGAGCGCGACGCCTGCCCGGCGTAGCTGATCGGCGGCAGACTGGTGGGGTGCGACCGCTCGCTGTGCACCACGTGTCCATCAACGTCGACGACGTCGACGCCGCCTTCGGCTTCTACACGGGAGTGCTGGGGCTCGTGGCCCGCGGCGACAGACCCGAGTTCCCCTTCGCGGGCGCGTGGCTGGACGCCGGCGGGCAGCAGGTCCACCTGATCGAGGGCCCCCCGCCGTCCGCGGAGGGCCAGCACTTCGCCCTCCAGGTCGAGGACCTCGACGCCACCGTGGCCGAGCTGCGGGGACGGGGCATAGAGGTGAGCGACCCCCGGCCGGTGGGCTCCAGCCGCCAGTCGTTCCTCAGCGACCCCGCCGGCAACCTGGTGGAGCTCCACCAGGTGGCGACCGCTGTGGGATAGGCCCGTGGACGAGGCGGTCCAGGCCTACGTCGACGGCGTGCCTGCTGAGCATCGGGCGCTGTTCGACCGGGTCCACGGCCTGATCCTGGCGGCGCGGCCGGAGGCGGCGGTGAGCATCTCCTACGGGATCCCCACCTACCGGGCCGGCGGCCAGCGCCTCTACCTCGGGGCCTGGAAGCACGGTGTGTCCCTGTACGGGTGGGGCCAGGGCCGCGACGGCGGCTTCGGTGCCCGCCACCCGGACCTGGTGACCGGCAAGGGGACCATCCGGCTCCGGCCGTCCGACGCCGAGGCCATCAGCGACGGCGAGCTGCAGGCCCTGGTCGAGGCCGCGCTCGGCGGCTGACCATCCCCGCCACCAGGGCCGCAGCGTGGGCCGGGGGGATGCGGCCGGTGTCGATCACCAGGTCGACGGGACGATGGGGCGCGACCGTCTCGTGGTACGCCCGCCAGACGGGCGAGTCGACCTCGGTGGCGTCGCTCAGGTGACGGCCGCGGGCTCGGCCCGCCACGCGGGTCCGGGCCGCTTCCTGCGTCACGTCCAGCCTGATGACCAGGCACCGGTGCTCGCGGCCGAGCGCGTCCAGGAAGGCGGCGTCGGACAGCCCGGTGGACTCGATGGCGGCGGGCGGGCCGGGCTCGGCGACCCAGGTGCGGATGGCCTGGTGGAGCGCGGGTAGGACCTCGGCTTTCTGGGCCAGGAAGGCGTCCCGCGGGCCCCACTGCTCCAGGATCCACAGCTCCCACTCGCGCCAGCGCAGGCCCCGGCGGGCCAGCTCCTCGCCCACGATGGTCTTCCCGCTCCCGGGTGCCCCCAACAGGACCACGACGTCGCTCACCCGGACAGTCTGATCCGTGACAGGATGGCGGTGCCGATGCACGGCACACGTCCAAGGGGGTGGTGCCCATGGCGACCGATCTCCGCGTCGAGGCCGAAGACAGCCCCGGCCAGCTGGCTGCGATCGGGGGTGAGCTCGGCAAGGCCGGTATCAACATCGACGGCTTCTGCGCCGCCGTGGCCGGGGGCCGCGGCGTCGTCCACCTGCTCGTCGAGGACGCCGACGGAGCCCGCCAGGCGCTGCAGGGCGCCGGCTACACCGTCGACGCCGAGAAGGAGGCGCTGGTGCTCTCCAGCGTCGAGGACCGCCCTGGCTACCTGGGCGAGATGGCGGGACGCCTGGCCGAGGCCGGCGTCAACATCGAGGTGGCCTACCTCGGCACGGGCACCCGCCTGGTCCTGGCGGTCGACGACCTCGACGCCGCCCGGCGGGCCCTCTAGACGGGCCCGTAGTCTCGGCCCATTCGTCGCGAACGCGGGCCTGCCTGGGCGGTGGCGGTCCTCCCCGGGGGCCGGCCGTGCGGGTCGACTGCGGGGAGGACGACGTGTTCGCCGGGACCAGCCGCGGGCTGCTCGAGGCGGTGCCCGGGGCGGCCGGGGGCATCCACCCCGGCTTTCACGACGAGGGCACCTGGCGGAGCTTCCTACCTGCCCAGATCGGGTGGATCGGCTCGGACCGGTAGCCTCTTCCCGGTGTCGGCGTCGTCAGCGAGTCACGGGAGGGCGGCGGTCGACCGGTTGCGTGACATCGAGACCGTGACCCACGCGGGTCTCGCCCACCTCGGTGTCGAGGAGCTCCTGGTCGAGCTGCTCGATCGCGTCCGCAACGTGCTCAACGCGGACACCGCCGCCGTCCTGCTGCTCGACGGGCCCAACGAGCAGTTGGTGGCCACCGCCGCCCGGGGCATCGAGGAAGAGGTGTACCAGGGGTCGCGAGTGCCGCTCGGGCGCGGCTTTGCGGGCCGCATCGCCGCCACCCGGCGCCCCGCCACCATCGAGGACATCGCCGACGCCGACGTGGTCAACCCGGTGCTGCGGGAGAACGGGGTCCGCTCGCTGCTGGGCGTGCCGCTGCTGGCGGGCGGCGAGCTGCTCGGGGTGCTGCACGTGGGCACGATCGCCCTGCGCCACTTCGACGACGACGACACCGACCTGCTGCAGCTGGTGGCCGACCGCATCGCGCTGGCCGTGACCGTCGCCCAGTCGGACGCGGAGCGCAAGGCGTCGACGCTGCTGCAGCGCAGCCTGCTGCCCCAGCGCGTCCCCCAGGTGCCGGGCCTGGACGTGGCCGTGCGCTACATCGCGGGCGGCGGCGGGACCGTGGGGGGCGACTGGTACGACCTGTTCACGCTGCCGTCGGGGCGCCTGTGCATCGCCGTCGGCGACGTGGTCGGGCGCGGCGTGAAGGCGGCGGCGGTGATGGGCCGGCTGCGCAGCGCTGTCCGGGCCCACGCCCTCGGCCACCAGGGCGACCCGGCCGTGGTCATCGATCTGGTGGATCGCCAGCTCCGCCACTTCGACCCGGGCGAGATGGCCACGGCGGTGGTGGCGGTGGTGGAGCCGTCGTTCGGGCGCATCCACCTGTCGTCCGCGGGGCACCCGGCTCCCCTTCTGGTGGTCGGCGACGGGCCGGCGCAGTACGTGGACCTGACCCCCGACCCGCCACTCGGCGTCAAGGGTCGGGGCCGCCGGCGCACCGTGACATGCGAGCTGCCGCCGGGCGCGGTGGTCTGCTTCTACACCGACGGGTTGGTCGAGCGGCGGGGGCAGCGCCTCGACGACCGGCTCGGGCTGCTGCGGAAGGCGGTGACCGCGGCCCCCGCCGAGGACGTATGCAGCACGGTGATGGGCCGGATGATCGGGCTCGAGCCCCCGACCGACGACGTGGCCCTGCTGACGGTCCGCCGGGCGGACAGCCGGACCGAACCGCTGGAGGTGACGGTGCCGGCGGTGCCGGCGTCGCTGAGCGAGATCCGGGCCGCGGTGCGGCGCTGGCTCGTCGACATCGGCGCCGCGCCCCAGGACGTGACCGACGTCCTGCTGGCGGTGGGCGAATCGACCTCCAACGTGGTCGAGCATGCGTACGGGCCCGCGGGGGGCGTGGTCCGCGTACGGGTCGAGCTCGACTTCCCCTACGTGGTCGTCACCGTGCGCGACACCGGGCAGTGGCGTGCGCCGCGTGGCATCAACCGGGGCCGGGGCACGCTCATCATGGAGTCGGCGGGCGAGGTCGCCGTCGGCCGCGGCGCGCAAGGGACCGAGGTGGTCATCCGGCGTCGCCTCGCCGTCGCCGGGAGCGGCACGTGAGCGACGCGAGGGTCGAGGCCGAGACCGAGGACGGCCGGGTCCGCATCGTCGTGCGTGGCGAGGTCGACCTCCAGAACGCGGGCGACGTCGAGGCGCAGCTGACCGAGGCGATCAGCAACCAGGCCACCATGGTCTCGATCGACCTCGCCGACGTCGCCTACCTCGACAGCGCCGGCCTGCGTGTGCTGTTCCACCTGGTGGACCGGCTGGCCACATTGCAGATCGCGGTCGAGCTGGTCACCCCGCTGCGTTCGCCGTCTCGCCGGGTCATCGAGCTGTCGGGCCTGGCGGCGCTGGTCCCGCTCGACCCGCCGGCCTAGGCCCTAGGCCTCGGCCAGGCGGTGGGCGATCAGCAGGCAGACGTCGTCCTCCACCTCGTGGACCAGCTCGGCCACCAACCCCTCGCAGCGGGCCTGGACGGCGGCGCCGGGCTGGTCGCGCGAGGCCGCCGCGGCCAGCAGCTCCAGGCCCGTGTCTATGTCCCGCCGCCGGCCCTCGACCAGCCCGTCGGAGTAGAGGTGCAGCGTCTCGCCCGGGGCGAGGTGGTCGTGGTAGCTGCGGTAGGGGCGGGGCCGGTCCCGGGGAATGGCCCCCAGCGGCGCCGCCGCAGGGACGTCGAGCCACCGCGGCTTGCCCCCCGGTGACGTGACCAGCGGCGGCGGATGCCCGGCCGACGCCCACACCAGCTCGCCGGTGCCCGGGTCGGCCACCACCGCGACGGCGGTGGCGTGGGCGTCGTGGTCGGTCCAGTCGAGCAGCGAGCTGAGCTCGGCCAGCGTCTCGGCGGGGTCGAGGCCCGCCACCAGATGGCTGCGCAGGGTGTTGCGCAGCTGGCCCATGACCGCCACGGCCGGCACGCCGTGACCGGCGACGTCGCCCACTGTGAGGGCCACGCGCCCGTCGGGCAGGACCAGGCCGTCCCACCAGTCGCCTCCCACGGTGGGGCTGGCGGTGAAGGGGACGTAGCACGCGGCGACCTCCCAGCCGGGGACGTCGGGCACCTCCGCCGGCAGCAGCACATGGTGGAGGGCGTCGACCGCGGCCCGGTGCCGGGCGAACTCGCTCGCGGATCGGATCAGCGCCGAAGCGCGCTCGGCCACCCGCTCGGCCAGCTCCATCATGTCCGGGCTCATCACCTCGTCCGCCGGCGTGGCGAACCCCATGACACCGAAGGTGTCGGGCCCGTCGAACAGCGGGATCAACCAGCTGTCGCCGAAGCGGACCTGGGCAACGCGATCCCGGGGCTCGGCCGTGGACAGGGCGCCGACGTGCGCGGAGCCGTCAGCCGACGGGACCCGGACCGGGTGGCCGGTGCGGAGGGCGGTGGCGATGGGCGAGGGCGAGCTGACGGGCGTCGGGAAGCGGTCGACGACGCCGGCGGGGAGCTCGGGACAGCTGCGGCTCGACGCCGCCACCCGGCGCAGTAGGACGCCCTCCCGGACGGTGATGCTGCAGGAGTCCACGAACTGCTCGGTGCACACCTCGCTGATGCGGCGGGCGATGTGCCGCCAGTCTGACCCGCCGCCGGCCTCGGACACGAGGGCCAGCAGCTCGTTGGCCGCGGCGTCCGCGCGTGCGGCCTCGTAGAGCTGTGCCCGGTCGAGGGCGATGGCGCACTGGTCGGCGATGGCGAGGAACGCCACGCGGTCCTGCTCGTCGAACTCCCGGGCATCGCGGAAGCCGAACGACACCACGCCGGCGACGCTCTCGGCATTGGCGAGGGGCAGCACCACCAGCGCGTTGCTCGGCGACGGCAGGTCGGCCAGGTGGGGCCAGCGGACGTCGAGCTCGGTCCGGGACGAGAAGAAGCACGCCTCGCGGGTGCGGATCACCTCGGCGCCGGGCACGTCGTCGGTCAACGCCACACGGGGTAGGCGCTCCAGGACGACCGGGTCGGCATTGCGGGAGTGCGCCAGCACCAGGTCGTCGCCCTGGACCAGCCAGATGGTGGCGGTGACCGCGCTGAGGTGCTCGGCCACGGCGTTGAGCACCGCGTCGCCGACCTCGTGCTCGGTACGCGCGGTGCCGAGCGCTGCGGCTACGGCCCGCACCACCGCCAGGCGGCTGGGCACTCAGGTCTCCACGTCCACCAGGGTGGTGATGCCGCCGAGCTCGAGCGTGCGCCGGACCGCGTCCTGCGGGCTGCGCAGCACCAGCCGCCGGCCCTGCTCGTCCAGGGGCTTGAAGCAACGGATGAGGATGTTGAGGCCGGCCGAGTCCATGAACCGGACCCTGGCCAGGTCGATGACGACGTTGCCCTCCCCGCCCTCCACCGCGCCTTTCACGACCTGTTCGAGCGTGGGCGCGCTGTAGAGATCGACCTCGCCCGTGACGACGACCGTGCCGTCGGGGTCGGTGCTGACTGTGAGGTACTGCGCCTCAGGCTCGCCCACGGCCGTTCACGCTAGTTCGCTTCGGAGAGGGCGGGCGTCCTGACGCCACGGGCGGCGGCGGCTCAACCGCGGTCGCCACGCGGGCCGCTGAGCTCCTGCTGGCCCCGCCTAGGCTGACCGGCATGGGCGACGAGCTCGCATCGTTACCGTCGGACGGCTACGCCGTGCTCCGGCGCGCGTTCGACCCCGGGCCCCTCGTCGCCGAGGCGGACGCCACGCTGGGCCGGGCGTTCCCCGACGCCGGCCATCGCAACACCGGAGACGCCGACAACACGTTCCGCTACGTCCCCATGATGGGTGAGCGCACGCCGGTCAGCCTCGCGCTCCTGCGCCGGTTCGAGCCGCTGGCCGCCCGGGCGCTGGGCGGCCCGGTGCTGCCGGTCCGGGCCAAGGTGACGGCGTACGAGAGCGGGTCGAGCTGGCACCGGGACAGCGACGGGCCCGTGCCCAGCGCCGGGTTCGTCTGCTACCTGGAGCCGCTGGGGGCGGGCACGGGCGCGCTGCGCGTCGCCCCTGGCTCGCACCGGAACGACGATCCGCCCGAAGGCGGGGGGCTCCCGCTGGAGACCGAGCCGGGCGACGCCATCGTGTTCGACGAGCACCTGGCGCACGCCAGCGACGGCGGGGGTGTGCGGCGCCAGTGGCGGGCCGACTTCGTGCGCGCCCCGGAGGGCCCGGACGAGGAGGCCGCCGTGCGCCGCTACTACGCCGGCAACTACTCACCCGACTGGGACGGCGGCTACGACGTCGAGGCCTTCCCCACCTACGGGCCCCACTGGCGGGCGACGTGCGACCCGGCCACCGACGCCGCCCTCGAGGCGCTCGGCGCCTACGCCGCCGCGACGGCCGAGGAGGACGCGGCCCGGCGCCGGGTCGGGGCCGACCTGCTGGCCCGGCTGGGCGGTGAGGACGGTGTCCGGGCCCTCGTGGCGGAGTGGTACCCGCAGGTGCTGGCCGATCCGCTGCTGGTCCCGCTGTTCGGGGCGGGCCGCCCCGAGCACGTCGACCACCTCACCGCCCTGCTGGTGGAGGTGTTCGGCGGGCCCAGCCGCTACTCGGACGAGCTGGGCGGGTTCCCGGGGCTGCTGTCCCACCACCGGGGCCTCGGCATCGCCGAGCCGCAGCGGGCCCGCTTCGTCGAGCTGTTCCTGGACGCCTACGACGCCGTGCACCCGCCCGACGACACCACCCGGCGCCACTTCGCCGAGTACCTGGCCTTCGGCACGGAGGTGGCGATGGTGAACTCGCACGCCGAGAGCGACGCCGATCTCCACCCCTGCCAGGAGATCCCTCGCTGGCCATGAGCCCCGGCCCGGCGTCACTCCTCACGCCGGCGGCAGGTCCCAAAGGCGGCGCAGGTGGCCGGCCAGGAGGTCGGGCTGCTCCAGCGGGTGGAACAGCTTGGCCCCCGGGACCTCGACCAGCCGGGCCCCGGGGATGAGCGCGGCCAGCCGCCGGGCGTCGTCCACCGGGAAGAAGACGTCGTCGGTGCCCCACACCAGCAGCGTGGGCACGTCGAGCCGCCCGAGGTCGGCCTGCACCGCCCGCAGGTCGCGGTCGGTGAGGTCGGCCATCCAGCGCTGGATGGCGTGCTCGTCCCGCTCGTGGCGCAGCACCGGCTCGACGAAGTCCCGGATCGTCTGGTCGCTCACCCGGTCGGGCTCGGCCAGCCCGGTGCCGAGGACCGCCCGGGCCATGCCCAGGTCGCCGGCCATCGACTCGAACAGGGCCAGCGCCTCGCCCCGCCGGCACAGCTCCAGGAAGGGGACCAGGGCTTCGGGCACGGTGTTGTCGGCCGTGTCGCAGTTGGTGAGGGCCAGCGAGCGCAGCAGGTCGGGGCGCCGGCCGGCGAAGACCTGGCAGATGGCCCCGCCGCTGTCGTTGCCCACCAGGTCGACCGGCCCGCAGCCGAGCGCCTCGACCAGCTCGATCAGCATCTCGGCCTGAGGGCCGAACGACAGGTTCTGGTCCGGCTCGGCGGTCACGGTCTCCCCGTGGCCCAGCAGGTCGGGGGCGAGGCCGCGCCGGCCCGGCGCCGTCTCGGCCATCACGCCGTCCCACAGCGAGCCGTTGGCCAGCACGCCGTGCACGAACAGGGCTGGGGGCCCGGCGCCGACCTCCCGGTAGGCGATGCGTCCGAACGAGGTCTCGATGTCCTTCTGCTGGCCAGTCACCTGCTCGCCAGTCACCTGCTCAACCATCGGGCGTACTCCTTGTATGCGACATACAGACTGTATGTTGCATACTCTTTGCACGTGGCGCCGTCAAGACTCCAGCAGGCTCGGGCCGACGAGACCCGCCAGGCCCTCTTGCGCGCGGCGCGCGAGCTCTTCACCGAGCAGGGCTACGCCCAGACCGGCACCGAGCAGCTGGTCCGGCACGCGGGTGTGACCCGCGGCGCCCTCTACCACCACTTCGAGTCGAAGCTGGCCCTCTTCGAGGCCGTGTTCCTCGAGCTGGAGGGGGAGTTCGCCGCCATCGCCGCCCGGGTCATGTCGCCCGACGTCTCCGCCTGGGACAACCTGGTGGCGGGCTGCCACGCCTACCTGGACATGTGCCTCCGCCCCGACGTCGGGCGGATCGTGCTCCTCGACGGCCCCGCGGTCCTCGGCCCCGACCGCTGGCGCGAGATCGAGGACCAGTACGCCCTGGCCGGGATCCTCGTCGGCGTCCAGGTCGCCATGGCTGAGGGCGTCGTCGCCCCCCGCCCGGCGGTCCCGCTCGCCCGCCTCATGCTGGCAGCTATCAACGAAGCGGCGCTGTACATCGCCCAGTCCGATCGGCCCCGTGTGGCGCGGCGCGAAGCCGGCGAGACCTTCGACGCGCTGCTGGACGGCCTCCGCGCCTGATGGGGAACTACGTCCGCAGCGTCAGCGATAGCCGGTGGTGTCGGCCGGCTTGCCCGGGTCCTGGACTTCGACCATGTAGCGCCAGGCGTCGGGCTGGCTGCCGTCGACATCGGTGAAGCCGTAGACCCGGGCCAGCTCGCCGCTGGACAGCGACTGCTGGTTCCAGCGGGCCACGTCGGGGTCGGCCGCCAGGGCCGCCACCGCCCGGCCCACGAAGCGGGGGCTCTCGGCGATGGCGAAGTGGGGGATGCGCTCGGTGGCGTCGCGCCAGTTCGCCTCGGTCACGCCGAACCCCTCCAGCATGGCCTCGGACCGCAGCCAGCCCGGCGTCAGCGCCACCGCGGTGGCGCCGTGGGGCGCCAGCTCGTGGCCCAGGGCGAAGGCCATGCGCAGGTTGGCGGCCTTGGTCATGTCGTAGAAGAACGAGACCCGGTAGTGGTCGGCGTTGTAGTCGGCGGTGCCATCGGTGACCTCCACCACCAGCCCGCCCGGCCGGCGCACCAGCAGCGGCAGCGCGTTATGGGCGGTGATGGCGTGGGTGTCCACCGCCAGGCGCAGCAGGTGCAGGCCGTAGTCGAGGTCCGACTCCCACACCGTGGCGTTCCACTCCATCTTGGTGGCGCCGAAGATGTCGTTGACCAGGATGTGCAGGGCGCCCTGCTCGTCATCGATGCGGGCGACCAGGGCTTCGACCTCGGCGGGGACCAGGTGGTCGACCCGCACCGCGATCCCGTGCCCGCCGGCTTCGTCGACCAGCGCGGCGGTCTCTTCGATGGTCTCGGGCCGCGCCATCTCCGAGCGCTGATCGCCGCTGGTGCGGCCGGTGCAGTAGACGGTGGCGCCGGCCGCGCCCAGCTCGACGGCGATGCCGCGGCCGGCGGCCCGGCTCGCCCCCGCCACCAGGGCGACCTTGCCCTCCAGCGGCCCCGTCATGGCCGCACCTGCTTGTCGTACCGGTGGACCGTCACGGTCACGGTGCCGGACGCGGTGCGGGCCGCGTAGGCGAGCGGTCCGGCGTCGGCCCAGCCCTGGCGGGCGTAGAAGGCGCGCGCCCGGCGGTTGGCGGCCACCACGGCCAGCCACGCCCGATCGTGGCGTTCGGCGATGACCTGCTCGGCGTGGTCCAGCAACCGGCCGGCCACATCCCGCCCCCGTGCCTCGGGCGCCACGTAGAGCTGCTCGACCTCGTCGTCGTGGACGGTCACGAACCCGGCCACGCCGTCCTCGCCCGGCGCCACCTGGATGCGGCCCAGGTCCTCGGCCACCCGGCGGCACAGGTCGCCGAGCCCGCGCTCGCGGGCCAGGGCGGGGGGCACCCACCCGCGATGGACCTCCTGCCATCCGGTGTGCCACAGGCGGGCGATCGCTTCGATGTCGCCCATCGTGGCCGGCCGCAGCAGCAGCCGGGGTGGGGCCGCACTCGCTGTCGCCATCTCATCCCCCTTGTCCTCGTCTTCGGCTCGCGTCACTGGTGTAAGGTTCTTTGCCAGTGACAAGCTAGAGCGAGAGCGGTGACTGGTCAAGTGCAATTAGACAGTTATGCCGACACCGGCGTGTACGTCGCCATCGACCTCGTGAACGAGTTGGCCGTGGCCTCCCCGGACGACCCGGTGGCGGTGGTCCGGCGGGTCCTGGCCATCGATCCGCCGTCGTTGGGCCAGTTCGTTCCCGCCGACGCGCTCGGCTTCGGGGCCCTGGCCGCGGACCTCCACACGGTGTTCGAATTGGTGCGAGTGGGCCGGCTCGACTCCGTGGCCGCCCTGCTGAACCACATGCTGGCCACCTACCCGTCCCACCCGCACCTGGCGCTGGAGGACGGTGTCTGGCGGCTCCACCACCACCCGGTGGACGCCGAGCTCATCCCCATGTGGACCGCCATCTGCGCCGAGGCGCTGGCCCGGCTGATCGGCAACGGCCACGCCCAACGCCTCGGCACCTGCGAGCGGCCGGGCTGCGGCCGGGTCTTCGTCGACGTGACGAAGAACGCCAGCCGCGCCTTCTGCTCGACCACCTGCCAGAACCGGGTCAAGGCGGCCGCCTTCCGCGCCCGCCGGGATGTCCCGGCTCACGCCGTGGAGTCCAGCCACTCCTCGAACGTGGGGCCGCCCAGCCGGGCATCCGGGCCGGGGAGCAGGCCGCCCTCGTCGTAGATCTTCTGGTCCGGGCCTTGGGGGGTGGGGACGGCCACGATCCTCAACCCGGGCTGATGCCGCGTGGCGTAGCGCTGGGCCAGGGCCACCATGCTCTCCTCCCGCGGGCCGGCCACCTCGACCAGCGCCGGGGAGTCGGGCGACTCGTCCGTGGCCGCGTCGACCAGCGCCTCGGCGACGGTACGGGCGGCCACCGCCTGGGTCCACATGTCCTGCACGTAGGCGCTGTCGCCCTGCGTGCCCCACTCCATGAGCTGGGGGACGAACTCGTGGAACTGGGCCGCCCGCACCACCCGGGTCGGGATCGGCCCCGCCGCCGCGGTCTGCTCGTGGGCGTAGGTGGCGGCGCCGTAGCCCTCGGAGAAGCGGTCGGCGCCGATGATCGACACCACCACCATCCGTCGCACCCCGGCCCGCTCGCCCGCGGCCTGCAGGTTGCGGGCGGCGGTGGTGAAGAAGGTGGTGGCCTCGTCCTGCTCGGCCGAGGGGCCGGTGGCGGCGTCGATGATGACGTCGACACCCGTCAGCGCCTGGTCGAGGCCCTCGCTGGAGATCACGTCCACTCCGAGCGAGCGCGCCATGGGCACCACGTCGTGCCCCCGCTCCTGCGCCACCTCGACGATGTGGCGCCCGACCCGGCCGGTGGCCCCGGCCACCGCGATCCTGGTTCCAGTCATGGTCACAAGTCCTTTCGTCTCGTCGTCATTGGCTATGACGGATCGCAGACGGAGGATGTGACGATGGACGAGAGCGAATGGCTGGCCCAGCAGTTCGAGGGCCACCGGTCCCACCTCAAGGGCGTCGCCTACCGCATGCTCGGCTCGTCGACCGAGGCCGAGGACGCCGTCCAGGAGGCGTGGCTGCGGCTGAGCCGGGCCGACGCCAGCGAGGTGCGCAACCTGGGCGGCTGGCTCACGACGGTGGTCGGCCGGGTGTGCCTCGACCGGCTCCGCTCCCGCACGTCCCGTCGCGAGGACCCCCTCGACGGCCAGGTCCCCGACCCGGTCGTCACCCCGGAAGGCGAGGCGAGCCCCGAGCACGAGGCCGAGCTGGCCGACTCGGTGGGGCTGGCGCTGCTGGTGGTGCTGGACACGCTGCCGCCCGCGGAGCGGCTGGCCTTCGTGCTGCACGACATGTTCGCCGTGCCCTTCGAGGAGATAGCGCCGGTGGTCGGCCGCTCGCCGGAGGCAGCCCGCCAGCTGGCCAGCCGGGCCCGTCGCCGGGTCCAGGGCGCGGCGCCCACGAGTGGCGCGGCCGATCGGGCCCGCCGGCGCCGGGTGGTCGACGCGTTCTTCGCCGCCGCCCGCGACGGTGACTTCGACGCCCTGGTGGCGGTGCTCGACCCCGACGTCGTGCTCCGCGCCGACCTCGCGCCGGGCGAATCGGTGCTGCTGCGGGGCCCGGCCGCCGTCGCCGGGTCGGCCATGATGTTCGCGACCGACGACCGGCGGCAGACGCTCCCGGTGCTGGTCAACGGCGATCCGGGCGTGGTCGTGATCATCGACGGCGAGGCGGACTCGGTGCTGCGGTTCACCGTCCGCGACGACCGCATCGTGGCCATCGAGGGCCTCTCCGATCCGGAGCGCCTGGCCCGCCTCGACCTGCCCGGCGTCTGACCGGTCGGAACCAGGGCCTGTCCTGCAGGGCATGGCGCACACCGGACTTACAGGACAGGCCCTAGCGTGGGCGGGGATGGCCGTGCCGCTGGAGGTGAACGGCGTCCGCCACCTGGTGGAGGCCGACCCGGACACGCCGCTGCTGTGGGTCCTGCGGGGCGACGTGGGCGACCGCAGCCCCAAGTACGGCTGCGGCGTCGACCAGTGTGGAGCGTGTCGGGTGCTGGTCGGCGGCCGCCCGATGTCTTCGTGCACGCTGCCGGTAGGCGACGTGGGCGACCGCCCGGTCGTCACGCCGGCCGGCGTCGCCGCCGACGACGCGGGGGCTGCGGTCCAGGCCGCGTTGGTGGCGCACAACGCCGGCCAGTGCGGCTACTGCCTGCCCGGAATCGCGGTCACGCTCGCCGCGCTGGTCGGCGGGGGTGAGCCGCGGGACGCCGCGGCCGTGCGCACCGCCCTGGACGACCACCTGTGTCGGTGCGGCGCCCAGCCCCGCATCGTCCGGGCCGCGCTGGCGGCGCAGGGCATGGCCCCCGCGGCGGGCGGGGACGAGCCGATCGTGTCGGAGGTCGCGGTCCGGCCGCCGAGCCCGGCGCGGCGCCTCGGCTCGCTCACCGGGGTGCCCGACCTCGACCGCTGGGTGCGGATCGTGGCCCCCGACCGGGTGGAGGTTCACACCGGCAAGGTCGAGCTGGGCCAGGGGATCCTCACCGCCGTGCTGGCGGTGGCCGCCGACGAGCTGGGCGTGGACCCCACGCGGATCGACCTGGTCAGCGGCGTCACCGGCACCACCCCCAACGAGTGGGTCACGGCGGGCAGCGGGTCGATCGAGCAGAGCGCCATGGCCGTCCGGCAGGCGTGCGCCCACGCCCGCCGCATCCTGGTGGACCGGGCCGCCGCTGACCTCGGCCTCGACGCCGCCGACCTGGTGGTGGACGACGGCCGGATCGCGGCCCCCGACGGCCGGCGGGTGTCCTACGCCGAGGTGGGCGCCGGCCGGCCCTTCGGCGTGGTGGTCGACGAGGCGATCGCGTCGGTGCCGGCGGCCGAGCGGCGCTGGACGGGTCGGGGCCTGCCCCGGGTCGACCTGCCGGCCAAGGTGCGGGGCGAGCCGGTGTTCCTCCACGACCTCGTCCTGCCGGGCCAGCGCTACGCCCGGGTGGTTCGCCCGCCGCGGCCCGGCGCTCGGCTCGCGGGCCGGGTGCCCGCGGTCGTCGCCGGGGCCGACGTCGTCCGCAACGGCTCGTTCCTGGCGGTGGTCGCCGACCGCGAGGCCGACGCAGTCCGGGGCGCCGAGGCGCTGGCGGCCGAGGCGCAGTGGGACGGCGGCGACTACCTGGTCCCCGGCACTGCGGGCGCGGACCACCTGGTCGCCCAGCCCGCCCGCGTCACGCCGGTGGTCGACGGCACGGCCGCCGAAGGCCCGGTCGGTCCCGCCCTCGACCATGGTGAGCGGCGCCTGCGGGCCAGCTATGCGCGGCCCTTCCTGCTCCATGGGTCGATCGGCCCGTCGGTGGCGGTCGCGCAGTTCGAAGACGGCCGCCTGGCGGTGTGGAGCCACAGCCAAGGGGTCGAGCTGCTGCGCCTGGCACTGGCCGAGGTGCTGCGCCTCGACCCCGGTGACGTGACCGTGACCCACGTGCAGGGAGCAGGCTGCTACGGCCACAACGGCGCCGACGACGTCGCCCTCGACGCCGCCGTGGTGGCCATGGCCGACCCTGGCCGGCCGGTGTCCCTGGCCTGGACCCGGACCGACGAGCACGCCTGGGAGCCGGCCGCCCCGGCCATGGCGGTGACCCTGGAGGCCGGCCTGGACGGGGCGGGCCGGCTGTCCTCGTGGCAACACGACGTGCACAGCTACTCGCACATCGGTCGGCCCCGGCCCATGGGCGACGGCAGCTCGTGGCTGCTGGCCTCATGGGACCTCGACTCGCCGTGGGACCGCCCGACGCCCCAGCCCAGCCGGGGCTTCCACGCCGGCAGCTACCGCAACGCCGACCCGCTGTACCGGGTGGGGGAGCGCCAGGTGGTCGACCACTTCGTGGCCGCGTCGCCGGTCCGCACCTCGTCCACCCGCAGCCTGGGCGGGTTCGCCAACGTGTTCGCCCTGGAGTCGTTCGTGGACGAGCTGGCCCTGCTCGCGGGCCGCGACCCGGTCTCGTTCCGCCTCGACCACCTCGACGACCCGCGGGCCCGTGCCGTGATCGAAGCGGTGGTCGACCTCGCCGGCGGCCTCGAGGCCCAAGGAGGGCTCGACGCCCCGGGCCGGGGCCTGGCCTTCGCCCGCTACGAGAACGTCAAGGCGTACGCCGCGGTCGTCGCCGAGGTCACGGTGGACGCCCGCACCGGCCTGGTCGTGGTCCGCCAGGGCTGGATCGCCGCCGACGCGGGGGAGATCATCGACCCCGACGGCCTGGTCAACCAGCTCGAAGGCGGCTTCGTCCAGGCCGCCAGCTGGACCCTCAAGGAGCAGCTCGACCCCTCCGAGACCGGCCGGGGCGGAGGCCGCCCCACGGACTGGGACACGTACCCCATCCTCCGCTTCGCCGAGTCGCCGGCGCTCTCGACCCGCCTGCTCGACCACCCCGAAGGCCGTCCCCTCGGCGCCGGCGAAGCCACCACCGGCCCCACGGCCGCCGCCATCGCCAACGCCATCCATCAGGCGACCGGCGCGCGCCTGCGCGATCTCCCGTTCCGCCCCGCCCGAGTCCGCGCCGCCCTCGCCGCACTGTTGTAATGGCGGGCATGGCCGGCTGGATGCTCGACGAGGTCGCCAGCGCCGGGCGGGAGAACCTCGATCCGGTCCACGTGGCGCGCTACGACGCCAAGGAGGACGCGGGCGCGGCCGGTGAGGTCGCCCTGCTGAGCGCGTGGGGACTGGGTCGCGGCGCGGTGGTGGTGGACATCGGGGCCGGGACCGGGCAGTTCACCCTGGCGGTGGCGCCGATGTGCGAGCGGGTCGTGGCGGTGGACGTGTCGCCCGTGATGCTCGACGCCCTGCGGGCCCGGGTCGAGGCCGCGGGCCTGGCCAACGTCGAGGTGGTGCCGGCGGGCTTCCTCAGCTACCAGCACCACGGCCCGCCGCCCGACTTCGTCTACTCCCGCTACGCCCTCCACCACCTGCCGGACTTCTGGAAGGGGGTCGCCCTCGCCCGCATCCGCCGGATGCTGCGCCCGGGCGGCGTGCTGCGCCTGCGGGACGTGGTCTACGGCTTCGACCCGGGCGAGGCCACGGACCGGATCGAGGCCTGGTGTGCGACCGGTGGCGCCGAGGCCCACGTCGACGGCGACTGGACCCGGGCCGAGCTGGAGGAGCACGTGCGGGACGAGCACTCCACCTTCACCTGGCTGCTGGAGCCGCTGATCCGGCGCTGTGGGTTCACCATCGAAAGGGCTGAGCACTCCGAGGACGGCATCATCGCCGCCTACGTCCTGCGGGCGGGCGGGCCGTGACCGACCGGTACGACGTCGTGGTGGTGGGCGGGGGCCACAACGCGCTGGTGGCTGCCGCCTACCTGGGGCGGGCCGGGCTGTCGGTGTGCCTGCTGGAGCGGGCCGGGCACGTGGGCGGGGCGGCGGTGAGCGGGCGGGTGTTCCCGGGTCTGGATGCCCGGCTGTCCCGCTACTCGTACTTGGTCAGCCTGCTGCCCGACCGCATCGTGGCGGACCTCGACCTCGACTTGAGGTTGAGGTCCCGGGCGGTGGCGTCCTTCACGCCGGTGCGCCGCGACGGCCGTGACCTGGGGTTGCTGGTCGAGCGCTGCCCCGGGCCCGCGACTGCGGCGTCGTTCCGGGAGCTGACCGGGTCCGACGAGGACTTTGCCGCTTGGCAGGCGTTCTACGCCGACGCCGAGCGGATGGCCCGGGCCGTGGCCCCCACGCTGCTCGACCCGCTCCCCAGCGCGGCCGAGGCCCGCAGCCGCATGGGCGACGACCTGTGGGACCGGTTCGTGGCCCGGCCGCTGGGGGAGACCGTCGAGGCCACGTTCCGGGATGACACCGTGCGGGGCGTGGTGCTCACCGACGCGCTGATCGGGACGTTCGCCTCCGCCCACGAGCCCGACCTGCTCCAGAACCGCTGCTTCCTGTACCACGTGGTGGGCAACGGGACCGGCGAGTGGCGGGTCCCCATGGGCGGCATGGGGGCGGTGACCGCGGCGCTGGAGCGGGCCGCGAGGGCGGCCGGGGCCGACCTGGTCACCGGCGGCGAGGTGACGGGCGTGGCGGCCGACGGCCGGGACGGCGAGGTCACCTACCGGCACGGCGACCGCGAGCGGACCGTCGCCGGGACGTACGTCCTGGCCGGGGTGGCGCCCACCGTGCTCGACCGCCTCCGGGGCCGCGAGCCGGGGCCCGGTCCGGAGGGCGCCCAGGTGAAGATCAACATGCTGCTCGACCGGCTGCCCGGGCTCCGCAGCGGGCACGATCCGGCCGCCGCCTTCGCCGGGACGTTCCACATCGACGAGGGCTACGCGGAGCTGGAGGCGGCCTACGCCACCGCGGCCGCGGGCACGCTCCCGGACCCGCTGCCCGGCGAGGTGTACTGCCACACGCTCACCGACCCGTCGATCCTGGCGCCCGACCTGGCGGGCCGGGGCATGCACACCCTGACGCTGTTCGGCCTGCACGAGCCGGCCCGCCTGTTCGCCGGGGACGGCGACCATGCCCTCCGGGACGAGGCGGTGCGGCGCCACCTCGCCGGGCTCGACGCCTACCTGGACGAGCCCATCGAGGACTGCCTGGCCCGCGACGCCGAGGGGCGGCCCTGCGTCGAGGGGGTCAGCCCGCCCGAGCTGGAGGCGAGCCTGGGCCTGCCCGGCGGCCACATCTTCCACGCCGACCTCAGCTGGCCGTGGGCCGCGGACGGCGAGGATCGGCCGGGCGCGTGGGGCGTCGAGACCGACGCCGCCAACCTGTTCGTGTGCGGCGCGGGCGCGCGGCGGGGCGGGGGCGTGAGCGGCATCGGGGGCCACAACGCGGCCATGGCCGTGCTGGAGCGGGCCCAGCGGGGATAATCGTCCCATGCCGGCTGAGCCCCGCATGGTCTTCCTGGGCTTCGGCAAGTTCGCCCGGGCCGACAGGATCTACGCCCTGGAGCCCCTGCGCGGGGACGAACGGGGCGGCGGGCGGCGGACCCGGGTGTGGGTCGAGGGCATCCCCGACCCGATCGTGGCGTCCCGCACGGAGCGCACGATCCTGCACGACATGGGCCAGGACGCCGCCACCCAGGCGCCCATCATGGACGACGCCCTCGACCTGGCCGAACGCCTGGTGGCCGCGGTCGACGCCGGTCGGGTCGACCTCGGCGACCTCGGCCGCCGCGCCCGCCGGCTCCTCGCCGCCACCACGGGCCCCGAACGCGAGGACTAGGGCGGCTCAGTCGATCAGCACGCCGGGGTTGAGCAGGCCCTGCGGGTCCAGCGCCTGCTTGGCGGCGCGGAGGGCGATGGCGAACAGGTCGGGGCGCTGGCAGTCGTACGCGGGGCGGTGCATGCGGCCCACCGCGTGGTGGTGGGTGACGGTGCCACCGGCGGCGAGCACGGCTTCGGACGCCGCCGCCTTGAGCTCGGCCCACTGCTGCTCCTCGCCTCCCTGCGTGCCCATCCCCGCGAACGTGTAGTACGGGGCGGGACCGTCGGGGTAGACGTGGGTGAAGCGGCAGGTGAGCAGGCCGCCGCCGCAGACCTCGTCGAGCGCCTGGCCGACGGCGGACCGGACGTGGGCGTCGAAGTCGGGCCAGCGGTCCCACGTGACCGCGGACTCGAACGTGTCGGCCACCAGGCCGAGCCCGGTGAGGCCGTTGATGTCGAACCCCACGAAGCTGTCCCGCCAGGCGCCCACCGCGCCGGCCCGTCCCGTGGGGCTGCCGGCGTCGGTCACCTTGATCTCGTCGTCGCCGACCGCGCCGCCGTGGTCCCGGGCCAGGGCGACGGCGGCGTCGACGTTGGCGCGCTGGGAGACGTCGGCCGACTCGAACCCGACGATGACCAGCGCGGTCGAGCCGTCGAGGTCGGCACCCCGACCGGCCTCGGCCGGGTCGAGGATGCGGAGGTTGGCGGGCCACAGCTTGGCCTGCACGATGGCCCGGACGGCTTGCCAGCCCGCCTCCCACGACGGGAACCGGACGCCGGCGCCGGCGCGGAACACCGGGCGGCGCTGCACCCGCAGCCACGCCTCGGTGACGATGCCGAGGATGCCCTCGCTGCCCAGCACCAGCCGGTCGGGGCTGGGGCCGGCGCCGCTGCCCGGGAGCCGGCGCGACTCCCACCAGCCGGACGGAGTGAGCATGCGCACCGACTCGACGAAGTCGTCGATGTGGGTGTGGTTGGTGGCGTAGTGGCCGCCGGACCGGGTGGCGATCCAGCCGCCGACCGTGGACCACTCGAACGACTGCGGGAAGTGGCGCAGGGTCAGGCCGTGCGGGCGCAGCTGGTCCTCGACCGCCGGCCCCAGGGCGCCCGCCTGGATGCGGGCCGCGCGCGACACCTCGTCGATCTCCAGGACCCGGTCCATGGCGGTGAGGTCGATCGTGACCACGCCGGCGGCCGCCTCGGGCGGGTTCACGCCCCCGACCACCGACGAGCCGCCCCCGAACGGGACCACGACGTGGCCGGCCTCGGTGCACCAGTCGAGCACCGCCTCCAGGTCACCTTCGCTCGTGGGGTAGGCGACGGCGTCGGGCGGGGCGTCGAACAGGCCGCGGAACGCCCGCAGGCGGTCGGTGTAGGCCATCCCGTACGTGTGGCGGGCGCGCTCCGCGGGTTCGGTGGTGCAGACCGCCGCCAGCGGCAGCGGAACGGACAGGCGGGGCGGGCGCAGGGCCACGTCGTCGATCGGCACCGGCCGCTCCACCCGGGGCTCGACGCCGTAGCGGCGGGCCAGCGAGTCGGCCAGGCGCCGCCGCTGCTCGTCGCTGGGCTCGTGGGCCGCCAGGCCCCAGCCCCACAGGCTGCGCGGCCCGGTGGCGTTCATGGCCCCCTAGGCAAGCACGCGAGCCGGCGGCTGTCAGGACCGGAAGCGCTCGTCCGGGCGGATCCGCACCCGGCCCCGGGGATCGACGACCACGATCAGGTGCGAGGCGTCGTCCACGAGGGTGATCGCATGGTCGACCGAGCGGGCGGTCAGCGAGGCGTCGGTGAGCGCCGTCATGGTCAGTTCGTCGATGTGGGTGCTCATGGCAGCGCCCCCTTTCCGATCTGGTCCCTTACCTGTCTGTACCGGGTATTCGTTACCGCGGCTGTCCGAGATGACGGATCGGCGCCGCCGATCTCATCGGTCGGGGACGGCCTCGGCTAGGGACGGTCGCGGCGGAGCAGCAGCGCGCCGGACGGGGTGCCGCCGCCGGTGGTGACGACCGCGGTGGCCGCCCCCGGCACCTGGCGCTCGCCGGCCGCGTGGCGGAGCTGGACCATGGCCTCGTAGAGGAAGCCGAACCCGTGGGTGCGGCCCTCTGACAGCTGGCCGCCGTGGGGGTTGACCGGCAGGTCGCCGTCGAGCGCGATGCGCCGGCCGCCGTCGAGCCAGTCCTTGGCCTCGCCGAAGCCGCAGAAGCCCAGGCCCTCCAGCCAGGAGATGGCGTTGAAGGTGAAGCCGTCGTAGACGAGCGCGACGTCGACGTCGGCCGGCCGCAGGCTGGTCCGGGTCCACAGGTGCGCGGCCTGGCCGAGGACCTGGGGCTCGTGGGTGATGGTGCCCTGGTCCCAGGAGATGCGCTCGGTGATCTGGGTGCCCACCGCCTCGACGTGGACCGCGGGCCGGGGTAGGTCGGGGGCCACCGAGGCGTCGGACACGATGACCGCGATCGAGGCGTCGCAGGGCACGTCGCAGTCGTAGAGGCCGAAGGGGCTGGTGATGGGCCGGGCCGCCAGGTAGTCGTCCATGGTCATCGGGTCGCGGTAGATGGCCGCCGGGTTGCGGGCGGCGTTGGCCCGGCCGTTCAGGGCGATCCAGCCCAGCATCTCCCGCGGCGCGCCGTAGCGGTGGAGGTACTGGTTGGCGTTCATGCCGATCCAGTTGGCGGCGGACAGGGCGCCGAAGGGGGCGCGCCACTCCAGGAACGGGCCCGACACGCGCGCGCCCGCGCCGGTCGCCCCGGGACCGATCCGCAGGGCGGCGAACGTGGACTCCCACACCGTGCGGAAGCACAGGACGTGGCGGCACAGCCCGCTCGCCACCGCGAGCATGGCCGCGATCACCGCGCCGCCGGGGCCGGGGATGTCGCCGCCCCCGTTGATCCAGGTGGGGTGCAGGCGCAGCGCCTCCTCCACCGCCATGACCCCGCCCTCGCTCATGCCCACGCCGGCCGCGCCCGGGTAGGTGGACAGGCCGTCGACGTCCTCGGGGGTGAGGCCGGCGTCGGCGATGGCGGCCAGGCAGGCGTCGACGGTCAACGACAGCGGGTCGACCATGAGCCGCCGCCCGAGAGCCGACCGTCCCACCCCGGACAGCACGGCCCGGTGCTCGAACCGCTCGTCGCTCGGCGGCGTCCGCGGCGCCGGCAAGGCGGGCTCGCCCACCCGGTCGGTCGGGTCGGTGTCGCCCGTGGGCTCGAACAGCGGCAGCCACACGTCGTCGTGCTGCTCGAACCGGACCATCACCTCCTGGCCGATGTGGATGTCCTCGGGAGCGCAGCCGATCACGTTGGTGGTCAGGCGCACCGTCGGGTCCTCGGCCAGGGCCACGTTGGCGATGGCGTACGGCGCCGCGAAGTCCGGGTGCCAGGAGTGGTGGTTGACGGTGAACGCCACCACGGTGGCGCGGCCCGACACCACCGTGGGCTCCCACGACCGGCTCCGGCACACCGGGCACACCGACACGGGCGGGTGGACCAGCGCCTTGCAGTCCTGGCACCCCTGCACCCGGAGGCGGCCGTCCGCCCCCGAGGTCCAGAACCACTGGTTGACCGGCGTCAGCTGGGGGAGCGGGCGCACCGGGCAGGTCAGAAGGTGGTGTTGGCGAGGAACCCGACCGCGGGCGACGCGGGCGGGAACGAGCCGCTGATGCCGGCGCTGAAGTAGCCGGCGTCGGTGACCATGGTGATGCCGGTGATGCCCGTGGCCGCGTCGCTGCACAGGAACAGCAGCGGGTAGGCCTGCTCCAACGGCGTGGACGCCTGGATGCCCGCCTCCTCGCGGTAGTCCGAGCCGAAGCCGAGCCACATCTCCCTGTTGGCCTGGGCCAGGGGCGTGTCGGTGGGCCCGGGCATGATGGCGTTGATGCGGATGCCCTGCTTGAGCAGGCCGAACGCCTCGCGAGCCACGTAGGCGTTGATCGACAGCTTGCTCCACATGTAGTCGGCCTTGTTGTTGTCCTGGGCCCACTTCGTGGCTTCGTCGAAGTCGGTGACGGCCAGGTACTCGCCCAGGCGCTCCAGGTTGGCCTGCCAGCCGAAGCCGGCGGCCGAGGAGATCATGCCGATGGCCGAGCCGCGGGGCAGCATGCCGCCCGCCAGCAGGCGGTCGATCAGGTAGCGGTGGCCGATGAAGTTGATGCGCTCGATCCCGGGCGTGCCGTCGGCTACGCCGGCGCAGGAGAACAGCGCGTGCACGGGGCCGCCGCACTCCTCGAGCGCGGCGTCGATCGAGGCCTTGTCGGACAGGTCGAGGTGGATGGCCTTGACCCCGGGGAGGGTGATCTCGGCGCGGTCCATGACCACGACCTCGGCGCCTGCGTCCTTGGCCAGCTCGGCCACCGCTGCGCCCATGCCCGTCGCCCCGCCGACGACCAGGGCCCGGCGGCCGTCGTACCTGTACGCATCGAACAGTCCCATGTGATCTCCTTTTCAGGCCACTACGCCTCGGACCTTGAGGTCCAGGATCGTGTCGGTGTCGAGCCCCAGCTCGCCGAGGATGGCATCACCGTGCTCGTTGAACTCCGGCGCCCGCCGGGGCGCCGCGGGCTGCCCGCCGTACTGGACGGGGGCGGCGGCCAGCCGGAAGCGCACGCCCTCGGCCGTCTCGCAGTCCTGGACGTAGCCGTTGGCCACGGCCTGGGGATCGGACGACACCTCCAGTGTGTCCTGCACCATCGCCCACTGGCCGCTGAACTTCAGCAGCCGCTCGCGCCACTCGGCCGCGTCGCGTTCGGTGAACGCCTCCCGCACCGCGTCGGTGGCGGCGACGATGTTCTCGCGGATGGCCTCGGCGCTGGCGAAGCGCTCGTCGTGAGCCAGCTCGGGCCGGCCGAGCACGGCGCAGGCCTCGGGCCAGTACCGGACCGCCTGCAGGCACGTGAGCGACACGAACTTGCCGTCGCGGGTGCGGTAGGTGCCGCTCAGCGGGTTCCCGGTGGGGGCGCCGACCGGCGGCGGGGCCCAGCCCACGTTGTGCTGGAGCGAGAGCGCCAGGGCCGCGCCCATCGACCACATGCCGATGCCCAGCAGCGAGACGTCCACGGTGGTCGCCTCGCCGGTGCGCTCGCGGTGGAACAGCGCGCCCATGATCCCGCCGGCGATGGTCATGGCGCCGATGGAGTCGCCGAACGCGGGGGCCGGCGGGGCGGGCACGTAGTCGTAGCTCGCCTGCTTGACCCCCATGGCGACGCCGGCCCGGCACCAGTAGGCCAGCGAGTCGTAGGAGCCGCGGTCGGCCTCGGGCCCCCGCTCGCCCTGGCCGGTGCCGCGCACGTAGATGATGTCGGGGTTGTGGGCGCGGATGTCCTCGACGTCGATGCGCAGCTTGGCCCGCACGCTGGGCAGCTTGTTGGTGAGGAAGACGTCGCAGGTGCCCGCGAGTTGGTAGAGGATGTCGAGGCCCTCGTCCGACGTGAGGTCCAGGCCCAGGCTCTGCTTGCCGCGGTTGGAGTGCTCGAGCAGCACGTGGACGCTGCTGCCCATGATGGCGAGGCCGCTGGAGGCGAGGCCGCGCATGGCGTCGCCCCGCTCGACGTGCTCGATCTTGACGACCTCCGCACCCCAGTCGGCGAGGAGCGCCGACGCCGCGGGCACGAACGTGTGCTCGGCGACCTCCAGGATGCGAACGCCCTGCATGACTGCGGTCATGACCCCTCCCTCTTCAGGTCGCCATTATGACCAAGACGTTAGGTACTGCGCACGTCGGACCGCGGCAGTTGAACTGATCCGCAGGTAGATGGCGCCTCGTGTGTGCCAGAGTTGACCCGAACGTTAGAAACAGTCTACGTTGCTGAGCATGACGAGACGGCTCGGGTTCCCGGTCTTCGATGCGGACAACCACCTGTACGAGACCAAGGATGCGTTCACCCGCCACCTGCCGCACCGGTACAAGGGCGCCATCGACTACGTGGAGGTCCGGGG
>JBKPRV010000124.1:0-2802 GCA_046734715.1 Actinomycetota bacterium
CCCTTCTGCCGGGCCGCGGGTTCTGGCGGCGCTCGTCGCGCCGCTTCGCGGAGCTGGCCGCCACGCCCGCGGGGGATCGGAACGACGCGGCGTGGCCACTGCTGGCCAGGATCGGCGGTGTCGCCACCGGCGGCCCCCTGCCGGCCGGGCCCAACGGGCCCGCCGGCTCGGCCGAGGACGACGGCGACGACAGTGCGGCCGGACTGGAGATCGAGGCGCTCCGGCTGACGGCCGCCGCGCTGGTCACGGCCGCGTCCGGCCAGGGCACGCCGCCGCTCGTGGCCGCGCTGGAGGCGGCCGAGCTGCTCGAATCGGCGCACACCACGCTGGTCCTGCCGACGTCGCCCCACGCGGTCGGCGCCACCGTGGCGCTGGCGCTGTGCGAGCTGGACACCGCCGAGCACCTACTGACTCGCGCCCGTGACCACGATGTCGGCGGCGCCTCGCTACGGCACCACCACCGGCTGGGCCTGGGCTGGGTGGCCGTGCGCAGCGGCCGCTGGACCGTGGCCCAGGCCGCGCTGGACGAGGTGGCGGGGGCGACGCTTGCCCCCCGGGAGATCCTGCTGGCCTCTGCCATCGAGGCCGGCCTGGCCCGCCGCTCGGGCGACCTGGCCCGTTTGGGCGACGCCTGGACCCGGGCCGAGGGGGTCCTCCTGCGCCACCCCGCCGACCTGTTCTCGCTCGAGGTGGTCGGCGAGCTGGCGATCGGTGCCGCTCGCCTCGGGCTGTGGGATCGCGTGGCGCCCAAGGCCCGCGAGCTGGGCGACGTCGTGCGCGCCTTGGGCGAACCACCGCTGTGGCTCCTCCCGCTGCGGTGGATCGGCCTGCAGGTGGCGCTGGCCACTGACGACCGCGAGGCAGCCATCCGCCGGGCGGCCGAGGTCGAGGCGACCAAGCCGGTCCATCCCCGCCTTGGCGCCCTGGCCGAGGCGGCCCGCACCTGGGTGGCGATCGTGGGCGGCACGGCCGAGCCCAACGCCGTGGCCACCGCCGCCCGCCGGCTCCAGGGCTTGGGGCTGACGTGGGAGGCCTCCCGCCTCACGGGCCAGGCGGCGATCCGATCAGCCGACCCATCGGTCACCCGAGCGCTGCTGGAGCAGGCCCGCGATCTGAAAGCCGCGCTGCCGGCCTCGGAGCCAGGCGACGCACCCAGCGGTGTGAGCGTCCTGTCGGAGCGCGAGCAGATGGTGGCGCAGTACATCGTCGACGGCCTGACCCACAAGGAGATCGGGGCTCAGCTCTACATCTCGCCCAAGACGGTCGAGCACCACGTCGCCAAGATCCGCCAGAAGATGGGCGCCTCCACGCGGGCGGAGATGCTCGCGGCGCTGCGAACCCACCTTGCTTCGTGACGTTTGCCCCACCGAGAGCGTCACTACTCTCAGCGCTCATTTGACCGCCTAAGGAGAAGATTGGCGGAGGAGGGGTTACAGGTGTAACGTCAGCGCAACCTCGTGTGGGGTTGCTGGGACACGAGTTCGGGGTCTTTGCTTCGTGACGTTCCCAGGTGCGCTGGTCCGGGGGTCGGTCCCGTCCGCCCGCCTCGACCGTCGGGCCGGCGCACCTGGGGACGTCGCCGTTTAACCCTCGACCTCCCGGCGGCCCTCGAGTGCTCGCCCGAGCGTGAGCTCGTCGGCGTACTCGAGGTCGCCCCCGACGGGCAGCCCGCTGGCGATGCGGGTCACCCGCAGGCCGAGCGGCTTGAGCAGCCGACCGAGGTACATGGCCGTGGCCTCACCCTCGAGGTTGGGGTTGGTGCAGAGGATGACCTCGGCCACGCTCTCCCGCCCGATGCGGTCGAGCAGCTCCCGCACCCGGAGCTGGTCCGGTCCGATGCCCTCGATGGGGCTTATGGCGCCCTGCAGGACGTGGTAGCGACCGGAGAACTCACCGGTCTTCTCGACGGCGACCAGGTCGCGGGGCTCCTCCACGACGCACACCACGGTGGCGTCCCGGCGAGGGTCGGCGCAGATCCCGCACTGCTCGCCTTCGGCCACGTTGAAGCAGGTCCGGCAGAACGACACCTTGTCCTTGACCTCGGCGATGGCCTTGGCCAGCCGTAGCGCGTCCTGCTTGTCCAGCTTGAGCAGGTGGAACGCTATGCGCTGCGCCGACTTGGGCCCGACGCCAGGGAGCCGGCCGAGCTCGTCGATGAGGTCCTGCACCGGACCCGCGTAGACCGCCACCGTCGCGACCGGCCCCTAGTCGCCTTCGTCCGGACCGCCGCGGCCCGACATCCCACCCAACATGTCGCCCAGCCCACCGAGCGCCCCGAGCGCCTTGCGCTGCAGCTCGGTGACCTGGTGGGCAGCATCGTGCAGTGCCGCGACGATCAGGTCCTGGAGCATGGCGATGTCCGCGGGGTCGACCACCTCAGGCGCCAACGTCACGGACCTGACCTCGCCGGCCCCGGTCATCTCCACCGTCACGACGCCACCCCCCGCCGTCCCGGTGACCACCTGTTCCGCCGCCTGCGCGTGAGCCGTCAGCGCCTGCTGCGCCGACTCGAGCAGGCCACCGAGGTCGCCCATCTCTCCACCGTGAAGTTCGCCGTGCTCGCCGGCGTCGCCGGCATCACCGGTGTCGGTCATGGCTCCTCCTCCACCAGTTGTCCACCCCCGAAGTGCCGGATGAGCAGGTCAACCCCATTGGTCGCCACATCGTCCGCGTCCCGCAACTCGGCAGGATCGATCACCTCGTCCTCCGGCTCGCCCAGCTCCGGCCCCACCCCCGCCGACGTGCCGCCCCGTGGCCCGAGCCCGCCGCCCGCCAGCCCGACTCCGCCTCCCGCTCCGACAC
>JBKPRV010000125.1:0-9332 GCA_046734715.1 Actinomycetota bacterium
CCCAAGGGCAAGGCGACGCTCTCGCACATCTCGGGCGTGGCCCGCATCGCCGAGGACGAGGGCCGCGGCCGCGTGATCACCGTCGTCGCCGACGACGGCGGCGAGCACGCCTACACCGTGCCCACCATCGCCCGGCTCGAGGTCACCGACGGCCAGGAGATCGCCGCCGGCGATCCCATCGTCGACGGCCCCCGCGACCCCAAGGAGCTGCTGGAGATCAAGGGCGTGCGCGAGACGCAGCAGTACCTGGTCACCGAGGTCCAGCGGGTCTACCGCGACCAGGGCGTCTCCATCCACGACAAGCACATCGAGCTGATCGTGCGGCAGATGACCCGCCGGGTCATCGTGCAGGAGCCCGGCGACAGCCGGTTCCTCCCCGGCGAGGCCGTGGACACCAAGGCCTACGCCGACGAGAACCGGCGCCTCCAGCAGGAGGGCAAGGAGCCGGCGCAGGCCCGCCCGGTCATGATGGGCATCACCAAGGCGTCGCTGGCCACCGACTCGTGGCTGTCGGCGGCGTCGTTCCAGGAGACCACCCGGGTGCTCACCGAGGCCGCCATCGAGAGCCGCTCCGACGGCCTCAACGGCCTCAAGGAGAACATCATCATCGGCAAGCTCATCCCGGCCGGCACCGGCATGGAGGAGTACCGGGACATCGCCACCGAGGCGCCGGAGTACAAGCCCATGGAGTTCTGGTCGTCCGAGCGGGACGAGCAGGGCCTGGCCGAGTGGCTCACCGGCACCTACGAGGCCGCCGAGTCCGGCGCCCCCGACGCCGACCTCGCGGCCGTCGTCGGCCTCCCGTCCGCCGAGGGCGAGTAGCACTCACCGCCATGGGGGCGGCTCCGGCCGCCCCCATCGGCGCGTCCGGGCTCAGACCATGGCGCCGAGATTGGCCTCGTGGTGGGCCCGCATGAAGCGGACCAGGGTGGGGAGGTAGTCCGCCACCGGGGGGCAGGTGACGCCGCTGCCCTGCAGGTCGCGCTGCGCCCGGGTGGTGTCGTAGTGGGTGGGGTGGACGAAGTAGTCGACCGCGCTGGCGGGGATCCCCACGAAGCGCTGGAGCGGGCCGATGGTGGCCAGCGCCCAGGTGGTGAGGCGGCGGGGGAGGGGGATCCGGATGCCCCGCTTGCCCGTGGCGCGGCACATCTCGTCCAGCAGCTCCGAGACCGTGAGCGGGTGGGGGTCGGCGAGCTGGTAGGTCAGGCCGGCCGACGACTCCAGGCCGGACAGGTGGTCGATGCCGTCGAGCACGAAGTCGGACGGCACCATGTTGAACCGCACCATGGTCGGGTCTCCGACCAGCGGGACGAGGGCCCGGGTGGGCTGGCGGACCAGCCACTGCAGCAGGAAGTACGGGCCGTCGAACTTCTGGGTGTCGCCGGTGCGCGAGTCGCCCACCACGATCGACGGTCGGTAGACCGTCGTCGGCATCCCGCCGGCGCGGGCCTCGGCCACCTCCACCTCGGCCAGGAACTTGGTCTCCTCGTAGTAGTTGTTGAACGACTGGCCGACGTCGAGGTCGGTCTCCCGGAACGGCCCGGCGTAGCGGCCGCTCACGTAGCAGGTGCTGACGTAGTGGTGGCGCCGCAGGCCGGGGCAGCTCTCGGCGAAGCGCAAGACATGGCGGGTGCCCTCGACGTTGACCCGCAGGCCCACGTGGCGGGGGACGCTCAGGTCGTACACCGCGGCCAGGTGCCAGATCTCGCTCGTGGCAGCGGCGAGCCGGTCGCCCCCCTGCATCCCGAGCCCGGGGGCGGTCAGGTCGCCCTCGACGAGCTCGACCCGGGCGGCCAGGCCGGGGTCGGCCGCCTCCAGCTCGGCCAGGCGGGCCTTGGCCACGCCCTCGAACTTGGGCTGCACCAGGCAGGCGGCCCGGGCCTCGGGGGCACGGGCGAGGATGCGGGGCAGGAGCCGGGAGCCCAGGAACCCGGGGAACCCGGTGACGAAGATCGTCCCGGCGGTCATGCCCCGGTTATACCGGCTCGGCGTCGTGCCGGGCCCGGCGTCCCTGGACGAACAGGGCCAGCGACGCCAGCGGCAGCGCGATCAGCAGCGGGTCGACGGTGGCGCGGAAGCGGCCGTTCTCGCCGAACTCGATGAGGTCGCCGCCCACGATGATGACCGCCGCGGTGAACGTCACCACCAGCCACACCAGCTCCCGGACCGGCCACGACGACCGGTCCCGCCAGCCGACCTTGACCAGGCGCACCACCGCCAGCACCCCCCGGCCGGCGACGAACAGGCTCAGGGCGATCAGCGTGAGCGAGATCTCGATGGGCAGGCCGGCGTTGAAGCCCATCAGGGGCAGGTTCCAGTCCGTCATGTCCACCGTGACGTCGGTGTTCAGCAGCACGAGGTCGTAGGCGTTGTCGAGCCAGGTGGCGGGTGGACCGATCTTGGCGGGCACGTAGGACATGGCCAGCGTCGGCAGGCGCTCGTGGAGGAAGCGGCCCGGGTGCCGGCGGACCAGGGTGATGGCGTCTTCCTGGGCCTGGTTGTAGAGCGGGATGTAGCACTCGTTGTTGAAGTTGGAGATGGGACCGCCGTTGAGGGGGGGCTTCCGCTCCGCGCTGACCGCCTCGCGGTCGTGCACGGGCCGGCAGCCGTCCAGCCACTCGTCGTACTGGTCCAGCAGGCCCCAGGGGTACTCCAGCGCGAGGTCGCTCACCTCGCCCGCCTCGACGTCGGCGCGCACGTCGTCGGCCTCCATGGCCCCGACCACCCCACGCTGCATGTTGAAGCCGAGCCAGCTCGAGGTGGTGGGGACCCCGAACAGGATCTGGTTCTTGAGCATCCAGCCGCCGATCAGCACGACCGGGATGGCCAGCGCGGCCGCGGCCTGGCGCCACGTCACCTTGCGGGCCAGCAGGATCAGCGCCAGCACGGCGAACACCCACGGCGGGTTGAACAAGCTGCGGGTCAGGGCGGTCAGCGTCACGAGGCCTGCGGTGGCGAGCAGCCACCCGGTCCCGGGCTCCTCCAGGTAGCGGACCATGGCGTACAGCGAGGCGATGAGCAGCATGGCCACCGGGACCTCGTAGCTGGCGATGGTCATGGTGGTCAGCAGGGCGGGGTTCAGCACCACCACGGCCGCGATGACGCCGGCCACGATGGGCCCGACCCCGAGGCGGACCAGCAGGGCGTGCAGCAGCAGCACGATCCCCACCAGCGAGGCCACGAACACCGCGAACAGGCCCCCGGCGATGGGCACGTCGAGCCAGGCGATGAGGCCGACCACCAGGTTGTAGACCGGCGGTTGGGTGTGCAGGTACCAGACGCTGCCGAGCGGGTCGTGGGAGAGCACCCGGATGTCGATCAGCTGCCAGAAGCTGTCGATCTCGGCCCGGCTGGTGCCGTTGCCGGTGGTGAGCAGGGTGACGGCCCCGGCGACGACCGCGGCCAGGCCCAACGAGCGGCCGATCCACATCCGGGCCCGGCTGGGATGGCGCCGGCTGCCCTCGGCGGTGGGCTCGGGTTGCTCGTCGTCGCCCGCCGGGGCCTCCCCCACGGGCGCGTCAGGTTCCGGTTCCAGGTCAACCGAGGCGGCCCCAGGCCTGCCCGACGCGATGCCGCCGCGCATCCGACGACTGTAGGCGCGGGCGGTACTGGCGGACAGCCGGGGCGCTAGCCTTATCATTCCTTTGCCGTAGGGGGGACCCTGGAAGCCCGGGGGAGGGCTGGATGACCACGACGGAACCGGTGAGCGACCGCGACAAGCTGGCGCTCACCGCTACGGAGGACCGGGCGGCCACCGCACCGGTCGCCTCCGTGGACGTCGTGGCCGAGCCGCGCCCGGACGTGACGGTCACCACCACCGCGGCGCCGCCCCGCGCGGCCAAGCGCTACATGCCCGGGCTCGACGGGATGCGGGGCGTGGCCATGGCGGTCATGCTGCTGTACCACCACGGCGTCGCCTTCGTGTCCGGCGCCATGTTCACGGTGTCGACGTTCTTCACCCTGTCGGGGTTCCTCATCGCCACCGTGGTGCTGGGCGAACATGCCCGCACGGGCCGGGTGTCGATCCCCAGGTTCTTCGAGGGCCGGGCCCGGCGCCTGCTGCCCGCGGCCCTCGCCGCCGTCGTGCTGGTCGTCGGGTTGCAGTACGTGTTCGAGGTGGGCTCGGGGCCCCGCTTCCGGGGCGACCTGCTGGCGGGCGTCGGCTACTTCACCAACTGGCGGCTCGCGGCGTCGGGCAGCGGCTACGGCGCGCTGTTCCAGTCCGAAGCGCCCACCCAGCACTTCTGGTCCCTGGCCATCGAGGAGCAGTTCTACCTGGCCTTCCCGCTGTTGCTGCTGGGCGCCCTCTGGCTCGGCCGGAAGCGGCTGGGAGTGGCGGGCGGGCTGCTGGCCGTCGCCGCCGGGTCCGCCTTCGCCGCGGCCTGGATCAGCGCCAGCGCCTATGGCAACACGGGCATCACGTACTACGCCACCTACACCCGGGCGGGCGAGATCCTCTCCGGCGTCGCCCTGGCGCTGATCGTGGCCACCGCGCCGGTCAAGCGCCTCCTGGACAGCCGCTCCGGCGTGGTCGCCACCGCGGTGCTCGGTGTGGCCGGGGTGGTGGGCTGGCTGTGGCTGTGGCACACGATCGCCCTCAACGACCCCGCGTCGTTCCACGGGGGCGTCGAGCTCAACACGCTGTTCACCGGGCTCGTGATCCTGGCCTGCATCAGCCGCCGCGCCGGTCCGGCCGCGCAGGCCCTGTCCTTCGCGCCGGTCCGCGAGTTCGGCAAGCTCAGCTACGGCGTCTACCTGTACCACTGGCCGCTGTTCCTGTTCCTCACGGCCGAGCTCACCGGCCTCAGCTCCCGTCCGCTGTTCGTGGTGCGCGTGGCGGCCACGCTGGCCGTGGCCATCGTCTCGTACCACTACCTCGAGTCACCGATCCGCTTCCGCATGAAGATGCCCCGGATCCGGCTGGCCGCCGGCATGGCCCTGGCGGTGGCGGTGGTGCTGGCGCTGGTCCTCACCGTGCCCGTCCACGAGAGCGACCAGGTCGACCTGGCCGCCGCCCAGGCCGCCACGTCGGACAGTGCGCTCGTGGTGGACCAGGCCACGCCCCAGCCGGGCGCGGCGTCGACTGCGAACATCCTGCTGGTGGGCGATTCGGTGGTGTGGAGCACGCTCACCGGCTACGAGCAGTGGAACGCCTCGCACAAGGCGCAGGTCCATGTCGACGCCTACTTCTCGGTGGCGTGCACGCTCGGCGAGGCGGCCCCCGTCCGCAGCCTGGGCGTGCTCGAGCAGCCGTACGAGACCTGCACCCACTTCCGGCAAGACCTGCCCGCGGCCCTGGCGCAAGCCGACTACGACGCCATCGTGGTCATGATGGGCCACAAGGACGCGAGCGAGCGCCAGCTCGACGGGGAGTGGCGCCACCTGGGCGACCCGGTGTTCGACAACTGGATGCGCCCGCAGGTGGACAGCCTGGCCGACATCCTCGCCACCGAGGGCGTCCCCGTGCTGTGGATGAAGGTGCCCCAGCTCCGCATCGCCCGGGCCAACGACCCCACGAGCCACTGGGACATGTACGCCGACAACGACCCGGCCCGCGTGGACCGCCTCAACGAGATCGTGTCGGGGGAGCTGGAGGGCCGTCCCAACTTCACCTTCGTCGACCTGCCCGCCTGGCTCCGCACCCAGCCCGGGGGCGAGGAGCAGCCGGGCACCCGCATCGACGGCGTCCACTTCTCCATCACCGGTGCCGGCGCCTTCACCGGCTGGCTCGTCCCCCAGATCCTCGACATGGTGGGACGGCGCTCCGCCGAGCCAACCGCACCCACGCCCACGGCCGCCGAGCCCGCGTCCCCGCCTTCGGCCCCACCGGCCGGCTGGGTCCCCGCCGGCTAGGACAGGCCCTAGGACCCGCGGTCGCCCGGGGTTCCCCGAGGCCGGCAGGGCCGGGATACACTGGCAGCGTTCCCCAGGGAGGCAGCGGGCGGTTGCCCGTCCCCGTTCTGCTCCGCAGGTTGCTGTTGGTGCATGACGGCCCCTAGGATGACCCGTCGGTCTCAGCACGTGCGCGCGCCTGGGCCGATCGCCCCCTGCCAGTCCACGACAACCGTCGTCCGCGAGGTTTCGAGTGCCCACGATCCAGCAGCTGGTCCGCAAGGGCCGCCAGTCCAAGACGTCGAAGGTCAAGACGCCGGCGCTCAGGGGCGCGCCCCAGCGGCGCGGGGTGTGCACCCGCGTGTTCACCCACACGCCCAAGAAGCCGAACTCTGCCCTGCGCAAGGTCGCCCGCGTGCGCCTGTCCAGTGGCATCGAGGTCACCGCCTACATCCCCGGCGAGGGCCACAACCTGCAGGAGCACTCGATCGTCCTCGTGCGCGGCGGCCGGGTGAAGGACCTTCCGGGCGTTCGCTACAAGATCATCCGCGGCACCCTCGACACCGCCGGGGTGCGCGACCGCAAGCAGGCCCGTAGCCGCTACGGCGCCAAGAAGGAAGGCTGATCCCAATGCCTCGCAGGGGCCCGGCACCGCGCCGTGAGCTGATGCCCGACCCGGTGTACCGGTCGGTGCTGGTCACGCAGATCGTCAACAAGATCCTCCAGCGCGGCAAGAAGACGACGGCCGAGGCCATCGTCTACGAGGCGCTCGACCTCGTGGGGAAGCGCACCGACGGCGACGCGCTGTCCGCCCTGAAGAGGGCGGTCGACAACGTCAAGCCCCAGCTCGAGGTGAAGAGCCGGCGCGTCGGTGGTGCCACCTACCAGGTCCCGGTCGAGGTGCGGCCCCGCCGGGCCAACACCCTGGCCATCCGCTGGATCGTCAGCTTCGCTCGCAACCGTCGCGAGCGCACCATGGCAGAGCGCCTCGCTGCCGAGCTCCTGGACGCCAACAACGGCATCGGCAGCTCGGTCAAGCGCAAGGAAGACATGCACAAGATGGCCGAGTCCAACAAGGCCTACGCGCACTACCGCTGGTAACCCCCTGACCACCGGGGGGCGCGCCCCCCACGGAGAGGCGTGCTCCCTCGGCGACCGGGCTTCGTGCTCGGTCGCCGTCATGTGCGAGCGAAAAGACGAAAAGGATGAGTACGAAACGCAGCCAGCCGCTCGAGCGGGTCCGAAACATCGGGATCATGGCCCACATCGACGCGGGCAAGACCACGACCACCGAGCGGATCCTCTACTACACCGGGCGCACCTACAAGATCGGCGAGGTCCACGAGGGCGCCGCCACCATGGACTGGATGGTGCAGGAGCAGGAGCGCGGCATCACCATCACCTCGGCTGCCACCACCTGCTTCTGGAACGACACCCAGATCAACATCATCGACACCCCCGGCCACGTCGACTTCACCGTCGAGGTCGAGCGGTCGCTGCGCGTCCTCGACGGCGCCGTGGCCGTGTTCGACGGCGTCGCGGGCGTCGAGCCCCAGACCGAGACCGTCTGGAAGCAGGCGGACAAGTACCGCGTCCCCCGCATGTGCTTCGTCAACAAGATGGACCGGCTCGGGGCCGACTTCTTCGCCGCGCTGGCCTCCATCAAGGACCGGCTCGGCGCCAACACGGCCGTGGTCCAGTTGCCCATCGGGGCCGAGGGCCACTACAAGGGCGTCATCGACCTCATCACCATGGAGGCCCTCGTCTGGCTGGACGAGGAGCTGGGCGCCAAGTGGGAGGTCCGGGAGATCCCCGAGAACCTCGAGGCCCAGGCCGAGGAATACCGCCACCAGCTCATCGACGTGCTCTCCACCTTCGACGAGACGATCCTCGAGAAGTACGTCAGCGACGAGGAGATCACGGTCGACGACCTGCACCGCGCCGTGCGCGAGGGCACCATCTCGAACGAGATCGTGCCGGTGCTCAACGGCACCGCGTTCAAGAACAAGGGCGTGCAGCCCCTGCTCGACGCCATCGTGCTCTACATGCCCAGCCCCGCCGACCTGCCGCCGGTCACCGGCCTGTCGATCAAGGGCCACGAGGAGATCGAGCGCAAGCCGTCCGACAACGAGCCGTTCGCGGCGCTGGCGTTCAAGATCATGTCCGACCCCCACGTCGGCAAGCTCACCTACTTCCGCGTCTACTCGGGCACGCTCGAGAAAGGCTCGCAGGTGGTCAACACCACCACCGGGTCAAAGGAGCGGATCGGCCGCATCCTGCAGATGCACGCCAACCACCGTGAGGACGTCGACGCGGTCATGACCGGCGACATCGCCGCCGGCATCGGCCTCAAGAACACGCGCACCGGCGACACCCTCACGTCGCCCGGCGCCGAGATCACGCTGGAGCAGCTCGAGTTCCCCGAGCCGGTCATCCACGTGGCGGTCGAGCCCAAGACCAAGGTCGACCAGGAGAAGATGGGCAAGGCCCTCCAGAGCCTGTCCGAGGAGGACCCCACCTTCCAGGTCCGCACCGACGAGGACACCGGCCAGACCGTCATCTCCGGCATGGGCGAGCTCCACCTCGAGGTCATCGTCGACCGCATGCTGCGTGAGTTCCGGGTCGACGCCACCGTGGGCAAGCCGCAGGTCGCCTACCGCGAGACCATCACCCAGACGGTCGACAAAGTCACCTACACCCACAAGAAGCAGACCGGCGGCTCCGGCCAGTTCGCCGAGGTCACCATCAAGATGGAGCCCCTCGGCCCCGGTGGTGGCTACGAGTTCGTCGACAAGATCACCGGCGGCCGCGTGCCGAAGGAGTACATCCCCGCGGTCGACGCCGGCATCCAGCAGTCGCTGGACGCCGGGGTGCTGGCCGGCTACCCGACCGTGGACATCCGGGCCACGCTGGTGGACGGCAAGTACCACGACGTCGACTCGTCGGAGATGGCATTCAAGATCGCCGGCTCGATGGTCTTCAAGGAAGCCGCGCGCAAGGCCAAGCCGGTGCTGCTCGAGCCGATCATGGCGGTCGAGGTCGTCACGCCCGAGGTCTACATGGGCGACGTCATCGGTGATCTCAACTCCCGCCGCGGGCGCGTCGGGGGCATGGACCAGCGGGGCAACAGCCAGGTGATCAAGGCGCAGGTCCCCCTGTCCGAGATGTTTGGGTACGCTACCGACCTGCGGTCACGGACCCAGGGGCGCGCGACCTACACGATGCAGTTCCACAGCTACCAGCAGACGCCTGCGTCTGTGCAGGAAGAGATCGTCGCCCGAGTGCGCGGCGAGTAAGCGCTGGTAGCACCCAGTCCGTCACCACGATTCATCACGACGATAAAGAGGTTCTGAGGAGCCATGGCGAAGCAAAAGTTCGAGCGGACCAAGCCGCATTTGAACATCGGCACTATGGGTCATATCGACCATGGGAAGACGACGTTGACGGCGGCGATCACCAAGGTGTTGGCGGAGTCGAACCCCAACGTGACGGTGATGGCG
>JBKPRV010000126.1:0-4553 GCA_046734715.1 Actinomycetota bacterium
GCACCAATCCGGGCGGGTTCCGATCCCGTCGCTCGCCGATCCAGCGCCGCCGGACGATCGTGTACCCGAGCAGCACGGCGCCGAGGGCGATGCACACGTCAGCGGTGTTGCTACGGCCGGGCGACGCCGGTGGCCTCAACGGCAGCGGCCACTTCCGGGTCGCCCCGGAAGGCCTTGGCCCGCTCGCGCAGTAGCAGATACGTGCGCATATTCGCGGCCGCCGAGGCCCACACACCGCTGATGTCCTCGGTGCGGTACGGCTTGTAGTCGAAGTGCCGCGGTCCGTCATACGGCGAGGAGCCGTCGAGGAAGCCGTTCTCGAGCAGGTCGACGAGGAAGAACGCGTTGAGCAGGTCGCCGTGTCCGAAGACGAGGTCCTGGTCGAACTTGATGCTGCGCTGGCCGTTGAGGTCGATGTGGAACAGCTTGCCGGCCCACAACGCCTGGGCGATGCCGTGGGTGAAGTTCAGCCCGGCCATCTGCTCGTGCCCGACCTCGGGATTCAGCCCTACGATGTCGCCGTGTTCTAGCTGGGCGATGAACGCCAGCCCGTGGCCGACCGTCGGCAGCAGGATGTCGCCGCGTGGTTCGTTCGGCTTGGGTTCGAGCGCGAACCGGATGCCGTAGCCCTGCTCCTTGACATACCCGGCAAGAGCGTCGACGGCCTCTCGGTAGCGATCGAGCGCGGCGCGCACGTCCTTCGCGGCATCGGACTCCGCGCCTTCACGACCGCCCCACATGACGAACGTCCGCGCGCCCAGCGAGGCGGCCAGGTCGATGTTGCGCAACACTTTGCGCAGCGCGAATCGCCGCACCGACCGGTCGTTGCTCGTGAACCCGCCGTCCTTGAACACAGGGTGGGTGAACAGGTTGGTCGTCACCATCGGCACGACGAGCCCGGTGTCGTCCAGCGCCGCCCGGAAGCGCTCCAAGTGCTTCTCCCGCTCGCTGTCCGACGAACCGAAGGGCACCACGTCGTCGTCGTGGAACGTGATCCCGTATGCGCCGAGCTCGGCCAGCCGGTGCACCGACTCCACCGGATCCAGCGGTGGACGGGTCGCATCGCCGAACGGGTCCCGGGCTTGCCACCCAACCGTCCACAACCCGAAGCTGAACTTGTCCGCCTTGGTTGGCGCAGTGGGCTGCACCGCCATCTAGACCACCTCACTCAGATTGTTTAGTGCCTAAACTAATCCGGCCGACGGAAATCGCGCCACCGCTTGGAATCGCGATCGTCGTTGCGCACATCGCACGATCACCGCGTTGTGGCTGAGGCGTTTCGCCGGGCCGGGCCGCCTACCCGGCCGCCGCCGTGGTGGCGCTCAGCCTTGTTCGCGCATCGTCCGCAGGCTCTGCTTGAGCGATCCCATCGTCGCGAGAACCGCCGTGGGCTCGTAGCCACAGTGCGCCATGCAGTTATTGCAGCGAGGGTCCTTGCCCCGGCCGTACTTCGACCAGTCGGTCGTCTCGACAAGTTCCTTGTACGTCTGGACGTACCCGTCGGCCATCAGGTAGCACGGCCGCTGCCAACCGAGCAGCGAGTAGGACGGAATGCCCCAGGCCGTGCATTCGAAGTCGACCTTGCCCTCGAGGAAGTCGAGGAACAGCGGTGAGTGGTTCAACCGCCACCGCTTCCGGTTGTCGCCGGCGAACGCCTTCTTGAACAGCTCGCGGGTCTCCTGCACGCCGAGGAAGTGCTCCTGGTCGGGAGCCTTCTCATACGCGTAGGCCGGCGAGATCATCATGTTGTCGACCTTGACCTCGTCGTTGAGGAAGTTGAGGACGTCAATCACGGTCTGCGGCGTGTCCGTGTTGAAGAAGGTCGAATTCGTGGTGACACGGAAGCCCTTCTCCTTGAGGAACGTGATCGCCTCCATCGCCTCGTCGAATACGCCCTCCTTGGCCACCGCCTCGTCGTGCCGGTCGCGCAGGCCGTCGACGTGGATCGCGAACGCGAAGTACGGGGAGGGCTTGAAGTTGAACTTGTCCCAGCGCTTACGGACCAACTCGGCGTTCGTGCATAGGTAGACGTACTTCTTACGCTTGACGAACTCCGCGACCATGACGTCGATCTGTGGGTGCATCAGCGGCTCGCCGCCGGCGATGGACACCATCGGGGCGCCGCTCTCCTCGAGCGCCGCCACCGCACGCTCGACCGGCATGCGCTGGCGCAACAGGTCATGCGGATGCTGGATCTTCCCGCAACCAGGGCACTTGAGATTGCACGCGAACAGCGGCTCGAGCTCGACCAGCAAGGGGAACTTCTCGCGCCGGCGCAGCTTCTGGTTGAACAGGTACCAACCAACCCGCGCCGATTGGCGCAGTGGGATTGCCATTAGTCGGCAACCTCCTTCGGGAGTGTGAACTTGATGTCTTCGCGCGTGACGACGCGCTCGTCTACCTCGACCGGACCGAGGGCACGAAGCATGCCGATGACCTCGTCAACGAGATGCGGCGGGGCCGACGCGCCCGCGGTGATGCCGATCGTGCTGGCATGCTCGATCCACTCGGGCAAGATGCCGCCCGCGTCGTCGACCAGGTACGCCCGGGCGCCGCACCGCTGCGCCACCTCGACCAGGCGCAGCGAGTTTGACGAATTCTGCGAGCCGACAACCAGCACCGGGTCGGACTCACGGGCGATCGCCCGGACCGCTTCTTGCCGGTTCGTCGTGGCGTAGCAGATGTCCTCGGTGGGCGGCGACGCGATGAGCGGGAACCGTCGGCGCAGCACGTCCACTATCTGATTCGCGTCCTCGACGGCCAGCGTCGTCTGGGTCAGAAACGCCACCTTGCTCGGATCGTCCACCTCAACGCGCTCGGCCTCCTGAGGGGTCTGCACGAGGGTGATCCGGCCTTCGCCCAGGGTGCCCTCGGTCTCGTCGTGGCCGTCGTGCCCGATGAGCAGGACGTTGTCGCCGCGGCCGAGGAATCGCCGCGCCTCGGTGTGCACCTTGGCCACCAGCGGACAGGTCGCGTCGACCACAGTGAGCTTGCGCCGAGCCGCCTCCTCACGGACTGCGGGGGCGACGCCGTGCGCGGAGAACACCACGGTCGTTCCGTCGGGCACCTCGTCGAGCTCGTCGACGAAGACTGCGCCTTGCGATTGCAGGTCGGCAACGACGTGGGCGTTGTGGACGATCTGCCGGCGCACGTACACCGGACGGGGGAACCGCCGCAACGCCTGCTCCACGATGTCGATGGCCCGCTCGACGCCGGCACAGAACGATCGCGGCCCCGCAACCACGACCCGTCGGGGACCGGCCAGCCCGGCCCACCGGCTCAAGGCCGGCGCGAGCCGCCGCAGCGTCAGCAGCGCTCGTCCCCCGGCCGAGACGGTTGCCAGCCGGGCGACCGGCATGTGCGCGGTGTCGACGATGACCCGGACGACCGCTGTCGGCGGACGCTGGTCGGCTGTCCCCACCGCACGGACGACTGCCGCCGACTCCATGTCGACGGCGAGCGCACCGGTGTTGGCGAGCTTCTCCCGCTCGACGCCGCCGACGATCCGGTCGACGCTCACCATGGGTCCGTAGTGCACTCGCATGCCCATGCGGCGCAGCTCGGCCACCAGCGGCGACGCTGCCCGCAGCACGATGCGGCCGCGGTCGTCGCGCACCTCGCTCGCCACGACCACGTCCCCGGGACGCAACGCCGGGTGCAGCCCACCGGCGACGCCGGCCACAACGAGCGCGTCCGGCGCCAGCTCGGCGAGCCGAGGCAGCCAGCGGCGCACTCGCTCCGGTCCCATGCCGCACCGCTCGACCGTGGCGCGGCCCGGAATGCGGCCCACCAACGCCGCGAACTCGGTCCGCAGTGCCGCTACCACAACCAAGCCGCTCACTGGCTTACCCCGCCTTCGCGGCGCCGTGTCTCCGCCACTCGCGGCGCTCGGGCGAATCCCCGGCCCCGCACCGCGCCTATCGGCGCGGGCCGCGCAGCGGCCGGCGGGCTCTTCGCGCGAGCGCTCATCGCCTGGTGGTCACCTCCGGCGTGGTCACCTCTTATGTCGCTCTTCGCGCGGCTATAACCTCGGCTCATCGCGTCTTCCTTGCGAGGTATCGGCCGAGGGCGCTTAGGGGGAAGAGCAGCCGATACATCTCGTAGTTGATGTAGAAGTCGCCGGGGAACCCGGTGCCGGTGTACAACTCCTCGTCCCAGCAGCCGTCCTCGCGTTGCGTCCGGACGAGGTAGTCGATGCCCCGGTCCACCGCATCGCTCTCCTCGGCGGCGGCCAGCAGCGCGAGGAGCGCCCACGCCGTCTGCGACGCGGTCGACTCGCCACGCCCCCGCCAGGAGGCGTCGACGTAGGACCGCAGGTCCTCACCCCAGCCGCCATCGTCGTTCTGGTGCCGTTCGAGCCAGCGCACTGCGCGGCGGATCGCCGGCGCGTCGGGCGCAATGCCGGCGGCAACAAGAGCCGGTACCACGGCGCCCGTGCCGTAGATGTAATTCGCGCCCCACCGTCCGAACCAGGAGCCGTCGACTTCCTGGTGGTCGACCAGCCACTGCACGCCACGGCGCCCGGCCTCAGTGTCGATGCCGTCGAGGTGGGC
>JBKPRV010000127.1:0-12576 GCA_046734715.1 Actinomycetota bacterium
TCCCCAAGCTGGTCGACCGCTTCTGGCAGAACCTGCGGCGCTGTGCTGGCTACGACGTCCAGTACTTCGCCACCATCGAGGCCCAGCGCCGACTGGCCCCCCACCTACACGCCGCCATCCGGGGGGCCATCCCTCGCACGCTCGTCCGCCAGGTACGGGCCGCCACCTACCACCAGATCTGGTGGCCAGCGCACGACGTACCGGTCCACACCCAGCGGCTCCCCCGCTGGTCGCCCGAGGAAGGCGGCTACGTCGACTCGACCGGCTGGCTGCTGCCGACCTGGGAGGAAGCGCTCGCCGCCCAGGCGGGCGACCTCGACCTAGAACCTGCTCACGTCCTGCAGTTCGGGGACCAGGACGACCTCCAGGGACTCCTCGCCGGGACGCCCGACACCGACCGCCGGGTCGGCTACCTGTGCAAGTACCTGACCAAGGACATCGCCAGCACCTACGACGACGGCGACCCCTCGCAGGCCCGCCAGGCGCACATCGATCGGCTGGCCGAGGAAGTGCGCTGGCTGCCCTGCTCCCCCACGTGCGCCAACTGGCTCCGCTACGACGTCCAACCCAAGGACGCGGAACCCGGGATGGTCCCGGGCCACTGCAAGCACAAGGCACATGACCGGGCCAACCTCGGCATCGGCGGCCGCCGCGTGCTCGTGTCCCGCAAGTGGTCGGGCAAGACCCTCGCCGCCCACAAGGCCGACCGAGCCGCCGTCGTCCGAGCCGCCCTCGAGGAAGCCGGGATCGACCCCGACGACCACGACGAGCTCGCCGTGGCTGGCACCGAGGGCCGCTGGTCCTGGGAAGTGCTCGGCCGCTCCCGGGTCGACGAGGCCACCTACGTCGCCGCCATCGCCCAGGCGATCGGCACCCGTGAGCGTTGGAAGGCCCAGTACGAGATGGCGAAGGCGGCCCGGCCAGGACCGGCCCCACCCACCGGCGGCGGCGTGAGTTCGGCGGGTCGGAGCGAGAACCACAGCGAAGGGAGAGAGTGATGGACGAGTCGAGGGCCACCGGCGAGCAGCTGCTGTTCCGACCGACCGAGGCGGCGCGGCGCCTGGGCATCGGGCGCACGAAGGTCTACGAACTCATGGCGGCGGGCGAGTTGCGGTCGGTGAAGATCGGTAGCTCCCGCCGTGTTTCGGCAACTGCGCTCGCAGACTTCGTCGCCCGGCTCGACGCTGCATGATGGTGGGGGCGGTCGGTGGCGAGCGTCCACAAGCGGGAGACGTCCCGGAGCGTGCGGTACGACGTGCGCTACCGGGATCCCACCGGCCGGCCCCGGGAGAAGGCATTCGCTCGGAAGAAGGACGCCGAGCGGTTCGCCCGGCAGGTCGAGGTGGACAAGGACCGGGGCCTCTTCATCGACCCGGCGATGGCCCGCACGCCGCTGGCCGACGTGGCGCGGGAGTGGTTGGCGTCGAACCCCGGCAAGCGCGGCGGATCGTGGCAGCGTGACGAGGTCGCCGTGCGCCGGTACATCGTTCCGGACCTGGGCGAGCGGCCGATCGGGTCGCTCACACCGGGCGACGTCCAGGCGGTGGTCAACAAGTGGTCGGCGGCTCGGGCACCGAGGACGGTGCGACGGGAGTACGGGGTGCTGCAGTCGATCCTGAACTACGCCATCCGACTCGACATGCTCGGCCGCAGCCCGTGCCGGGGGATCAACCTGCCCAAGGCGGCGCCGGTTCGCCGACACGTGGTCGACGCGGCCGAGCTGACCCGGCTGGCGAAGGCGCTGGGCGGTGTCGAGGGATGCGGCCCGATGGTGTACCTCGGGGCCGTCACCGGCCTGCGGTGGGGTGAGGTCGCCGGGCTCCGAGTCGGCCGGGTGGATGCCGACGCTGGCACGGTGGCAGTCGTCGAGACGATCGTCCGGGGGCGTAAGGGGTCGGTCGGCGTCGGGCCGCCGAAGTCTGAGGCCGGGCGACGGACGCTCGCACTGCCGGACGTCCTGGTGGAGATGCTCACGGCGCACATGGCGGCGGTCGGACTGACCGAGGCCGATGACGACGCTCTGCTGTTCACGGCGCCGGGGGGCGGCCCACTGCGGTACACGAACTGGCTGCGTCGGGTGTGGTACCCGGCGACGATTGCCGCCGGCCTGGGCGAGATGGTGGAGGACGAGGCGACCGGCCGCCGGCGGTACGAGGGCCTCGGGTTCCACGACCTACGGAGGGCGTCGGCCACCGGGCTCGTGGCCGCCGGGGTCGATGTGAAAACGGCACAGTCGGTCCTCGGGCACACCGACGCCCGGGTGACGCTCGACCTCTACGCCCAGGTGGTCACCGCGCAGCAGCAGGCGGCCGCCGATGCCATGGCGGCCCGCTTCCTCGATCCCACGCCGCGGGATAAACGCGGGATGGAAGCCCAGAGCGAGGGTCGTCCGACCGAAGCCGAAAACGACGGAGAGGGCCCGTGACCAGGCCCTCTCGTACCCGTCGGGTGGGGGAGATTTGAACTCCCGACCTCTGCGTCCCGAACGCAGCGCTCTGCCAAACTGAGCCACCACCCGGTGAACCGGAGTGACGACTCTATCCGCTCGGTCCGGAGGGTTCGACTTCGCCGTCGGCCTCATCTGGGAGGCCGAAGAGGGGGCGGGCGGCTTCGACGCCCTCGAGGGTTATGTCGGTCCGGCGGGTCGACTCCCAGGTGGCGCGGTCCAGCGTGAACACGAGCTCGCGGACGCGGCGGCCCTCCACCGAGTGATGCTTCCAGCCGTTCTCGCGGTAGCCCAGCGAGCGGGTGACGCCCAGGCTGGCGGCGTTGTCGGTGAAGGCGCCGGTGGTGGCGGCCTCGGCGTCCAGGCCGGCAAAGGCCAGATGGAGCATGGCGGCTCGCATCTCCTTGCCGATGCCTTGGCCCTGGTGGGCCTGGCCCAGCCAGGAGCCGGTCTCGACCGTGCGGCAGACGGCGTAGTCCGTGGCCTCCATGCCCTGGGTGCCGACCACGACGCCGTCGACCACCGTGACTGCGCCCCAGGACCACTTGGCGGGGTCCCACTCGCCCCAGCCCTTCCAGTTCCAGCGCAGCACACTACGGGCCCGGTCGAGGGCGGAGCCCCGGGTCCACGGGGTGTAGAAGGGCATCTTGTCCTCGTCGTGGACGCCCTCGCCGGCCACGTTGGCCAGCGCGACCAGGTCGTCCATCGACGGCCAGCGCAGCTCCAGGCGCGGGGTGCGCACGACCACCGCGGCGGGGGGCCACAGGTCGGCGAGGAGCGCCCGCGAATCAGCCATCGCCCCAAATGGTGACGCCTACCGAAGGCCCCAGGCGACCGAGATTCGGCTAGCTGGCCAGGCCGGAGGGCTCGTGGTAGTCCTCGCCCGCGATCAGGGCGCGGGCGGCCCGCCGCAGGCGGAAGGCGTCGAGCGGCTTGACCAGCCAGCCGTCCACGCCCCAGCGCCGGGCCAGGGGGACGTCGGCCGGCCGATCCAGCAGCAGCAGGATCGGCGCCTCGGGGGTGCTGCCGTCCTCGAACTCCTGCTCCAGGTTCAGCGCGGTGGCTATGCCGCCCATGTTGCCGATCTGCATGTCGAGCACGATCAGCACCGGGTCGGTCCGCCGGGCCGCCTCGCTGACCTCGCGACCTTCACGGACCCGCACGACCCGGATGTCCTCGTCGGACAGCGCCGCGTCGACGTCGTCGAAGATCCAGTCCGCATCGGTGGCGATCAGCACATCCGGCACGGTTGGGCAGGCTACGAGCCGGGCACTGTCCAGTGCCAGCGGCCCGCGTCACCGCGGGCCCGGGGAAGTGGGATCGACGTGGGCGCACGCACAGCTACGATCGCCGGACGGGGGTCCCGGGAGGAGAATCCGTGCTCGACATCCAGGTTGACGAGGCCGACAGCTACACCGTCTGTCGCCCCGTCGGCGAACTCGACGCTTACACGGTGGGCCAGTTCCGTGACGCCCTCGGCGAGCTGGCGGACAAGCGCTACCTGCTGATCGACCTGTCCTCCGTGCCGTTCATGGACTCCGCCGGCCTGGGCGCCCTCATCGGCGGCATCCGCCGCGCCCGCGAGGCCGGGGGCGACGTGGCCGTGGCCTGCAGCCGGCCCACCCTCACCCGCCTGCTCCACACCACCGGGTTCGACCGGATCGTCCCGGTGAAGGAGACGGTCGAGGCCGCGGCCGCGGCGCTCGACGACGCCGCCGCATCCATCGACGAATAGTCACCAGACGGTCAGGTGCAGGCGGGCCGCCGACCTCAGGCCCGCCCGAAGACGTGGGCGGCGACCTCGTCCATCCCGGCGAGGTCGTGGACGTCGCTGCGCAGGAACGGGATCCACACCACGGGCGCCGGCGCCACCGCGTCGGTCAACCCGGCCAGGTGGCCCTGCTCCCGGCTGGCCACCGCCTGGAAGTCGGCGAGGTTGCGGTACAGCCCGCCGAGCGAAGTCCCCGCCAGTGTCGACGCCCGCGCCGCGGTGGCCGCCGCGCCCGCCTCGGTCAGGGACGAGGCGAACGACGGGTGCACCCGGTTGACCACGAGCGCCTGCACCGCGATGCCCGCCTCCGCCAGCCGGTCCGCGAAGAACTGCGCCTCCTCGACCGTGTCCCGCCGGGCCGACGCCACCAGCACGAACGCCGTCTCCGGCGCGGCCAGCAGCTCGTTGACCCGTGCCGCCCGCTGCCGGAACCCCTCCTCCATCCCCTCGAAGGCCTGGAAGAAGGCGATGGCGTCGTCGACCACGTCACCGCCCACCACCTTCGACACGGTGCGCAGGAACGTCTGCGCCGCCATGTTCACCGCCTTGACCAGGCCCCGGCTGGGGGCGATGAGCATGCGGAACAGGCGGTGGTCCAGGAAGCGTGACAGCCGCCGCGGGGCGTCGAGGAAGTCGAGGGCGTGCCGGGTGGGCGGCGTGTCCACCACCACCACCTCGAAGTCGGTCTCGTCGTGCAGCTCGTGCAGCTTCTCCATGGCCATGTACTCCTGGGTGCCCGACAGGGCCCCGGAGATGTTCCGGTAGAAGCGGTTGGCCAGGATCCGCCGGCCCTGCTCGGGCGTGTTGGCGTGCTTGAGGACCAGCGCGTCGAACGTCGACTTGGTGTCGAGCATCATCGCCCACAGCTCGCCCGGCCAGTCCCCCTCGATGCGGCTGGGCGTGCCCGACAGCCCGGCCAGGCCGAGGGCGTCGGCCAGCCGCTTGGCCGGATCGATGGTCACCACCACCGTCTTGCGCCCCCGCCGGGCCCCTTCGAGCGCCAGGACCGCGGCCGTGGTGGTCTTGCCCACGCCGCCCGACCCACAGCACACGATGATGTCCCGCTCGCCCACCAGGTCGCCGAGCGAGCGCGCGGCCTCGCCGCGGTCCGGGGTCATGCCGGCAGCCCGGAGAGGGCGTCGATCTCGGCCAGCAACGCCCGGGCCAGCACGTCGAGCTCCCGTGGCCCGACATCGGTGGTGAACAGGAACGGCAACCGCAGCTGGGGCAGCGGCAGCTGCGAGCGCAACCGCTCCACCTGGGAGTCCTGCAACGCCATCCGGGCCTGCCGGAACTCGGCCGCCGCTGCCAGCACCGCGTCCTCCCCCGGCCGCAGCGACGCCCCCGCCTCGGCCGCCGCCACCACCGGGCCGGCGTCGATGCCCTCGACCTCCGGGTACAGCCCGTTGACCACGATGGGACCGAGCCCGATGCCCACCCGGTCCTCCAGCGAGAAGGCGGTCTCCACCGCCTCGTTGACCGGCGTCTCCTCGGGGATGGTGACGAGGATGACCTGGCAGCGCCGGTGGTCCTCCAGCAGCTCCAGCACGTCCCGGGCCTGGGCGTTGATGGGCCCGACGCTCACCGTGTCGAGCAGGCTGCGGGCGGATTCCAGGAAGGTGATGGCGTGCCCCGCGGCGGGGGCGTCCAGCACGATGAGGTCGGCCACGCCGGCCCGCTCCAGCTGCTTGACCTTGCCGAGCAGCAGGATGTCCTTGATGCCCGGCGCAGCCGTCGCCACCACGTCGAGCGCCCCCGAGGACACCAGCCGCCGCGAGATGCGCGACAGCCCGTGGTCGCGCAGGTACTCGAGCAGCGCGGCGTCCGCGGTCAGCGTGCGGGCCCGCACATCGGCCGCGCCGTCCGGGCCGCCACCCGGCGACAGCACCACCTCGTCGTACCCGAGCTCGCCCTGGCCGTACATGGCGGGCAGCCCGCTGCGCCCCTCGACCTCGACGATGAGGGTCGACAAACCGGCGAGGGCGGCCGCCCGGGCCAGCGTGGCGCTGACCGTCGTTTTGCCGACCCCGCCCTTCCCGGCCACGATGACCAGCCGAGATGCAGCGAAGAACTGTTCAGGATCCACAGCGCGCGTCGTCCGCCAGCAACCGTCCGGCGGTGCGCGGGACTGTAGCCAAGGTGGGCGCGGCACTGGCCACGGGCCTCGCCGCCGTCTCCGCCCTCACCGTGATCGCGGCGCCGGCGGAGGCCCAGCCCCACTGCGACCGCGAGGCCGGGCCGGTGATGGTGGTCAAGGTCGAAGGCCTGATCGACCCGGTGCTGGCCGACCTGGTCGACGGCAAGGTGGTGGCGGCCGACCGGGACTGCGCCCTGGCCCTGGCGCTCCAGCTGGACAGCGGCGGCTCGCTCCTGCCCGAGCACCAGCTCGACGACCTGGTGCAGGCCCTGGAGGGCGCCGAGGTCCAGACCGGGGTGTGGATCGGCCCGTCGGGCAGCCGGGCCACCGACGAGGCGGTGCGGCTGGTGGCCGCGGTCGACCTGGTGGGCGTGGCCGGCCCCGGGTCGAGCATCGAGATCACCCCGGAGCTGATGGAGGCGCGCGGCGTCGGGCCCTCCGACCTGGGCAACGCCGAGGTGGGCGAGCGGATCAGCGCCCAGCGGGCCGTGGACCTGGGCCTCGCCGACACCGACAGCGCGACGATCCTCGACTTCGTCGCCCAGTTCGAGGGCTTCCAGGGCGAGGTGGTCGAAGGCCAGCTCCAGCCCACCACGCGGGTCCAGTTCAGCAGCCTCAGCGTGCTCGGCCAGCTCATGCACACCGTGGCCAGCCCCAACGTGGCCTACGTGCTGTTCGTGCTCGGCTTGGCGCTGCTGCTGTTCGAGCTGTTCACCGCGGGCGTGGGCGTGGCCGGCCTGGTGGGGGCGGGCGCCCTGATCCTCGGCTGCTACGGCCTCGCCGTGCTGCCGACCCGACCACTCGGGGTAGCGCTGTTGCTGTTCGCCATGTTCGGCTACGGCGTCGACGTCCAGACCGGCGTGCCCCGGGTGTGGACCGGCATCGCGACGGTCAGCTTCGCCGTGGGGTCGCTGATCCTCTACGACGGCGTGTCGGCGAGCTGGATCACCATCCTGCTCACGCTGGTGGGGATGACGCTCGCCATGGTGGCGGGGATGCCGACGATGGTGCGCAGCCGCTTCTCGACGCCCACCATCGGTCGGGACTGGATGATCGGCGAGATGGGCACGGCGCGTACGGACATTGCGCCGGACGGCGTTGTCACGCTCCGTGACGCTCCGTGGCGCGCGCGCACCAACCGTGCCACTCCGATTCGTAAGCAGGAACCGGTTCGGGTGGTCGCCATCGAGGGCCTGGTGCTGGAGGTCGAGCCCGAGGAAGGCGGAGCGCGGGACTATCGGGAGCGTGGTCCGTCCGGCGAGTGAGATTCGCGGCCGCAGGTGCTATTGACAGCGGTCGCATTTCCCCTACCTCGGGCGGGCGTCATACGCGTGCGGGCAGCCGTTAGGGGACATGCACAACCCCGCTGACCTGGTAAGCGGCCACCTGAGGCCCTTCACGCCCGCTGCAAGTTTTCCTTGTTTCGGGATAGGACCGGCTGTATGGTCCGGCTCGGAAGGGGGGTGTGTCTGTGAGCGCACAGCGTGTTGAGGAAGACTGGCAGGTTCGTGCTGCATGTCGTGGCCCACAATCCGTCGTCTTCTTCCCACCGTCGCACTTCGAACGGAAGAGCGAGAAGCTCAAGCGGGAGGAGCAAGCCAAAGCCATATGCGCCACTTGCGCGGTGCGGGAGCCATGTCTCGGTTACGCGTTGCGCATCCGTGAGCCTCACGGCATCTGGGGAGGTCTGAGCGAGGCAGAGCGGAGAGTCTTGGTGGTGCAGCACACCTAGCTGCGCCCCAGTTGGGCAACCGCGACGCAGCGTCGACCACGGGAGTGGAGGCGCTGCGTCCGTCGTTTTCGGCGGCGCCTGTTGCGCGCCCGCGGTGTTCGGCGTGGCTGGAGCGACTCGATGAGCAACCCCCCGGTGATGCCCGGCGCTCGCAGGCGAACCCGGGCAGCCCCATTGCTCCCCCCTAGACGTCGCGTCGCTCCAGCCACGCTGTTCGGGGCCCCCCTTCCCCGTGCTGCTCTGCATGTTACCTGACGGTAGGGCAGATGTGAAGGGGGTCACATCCGACGGGGGCGACGGACGGCCGCCACGCCGGGTGGCGGCGGTCTCGGCTGCCCCGGTGCGGCGGTAGGCTGGGAGGACATCCGGCCGCAGCGCCCCGCCCCGATCCCGCCGGCGGCCGGCGATCTCCCCATGCTTTTCCTGATCCTTCTCTTCGTCGTCGCACCTCTCGTGGAGCTGGCCGTCATCGTCCAGGTGGCGACCGGCATCGGCGTCCTCAACACCATCGGCCTGCTCATCGCGGTGTCGATCGTGGGCGCCTGGCTGGCCAAGCGGGAGGGTGGCGCCGTGCTGCGCCGCATCCAGCTCAGCCTCGACCGGGGCGAGCTGCCCAGCAAGGAGGTGGCCGACGGCGGCCTCATCCTGCTGGCCGGCGCGCTCATGATCGCCCCCGGGTTCATCAGCGACTGCCTGGCGCTCGTGCTCCTGTTCCCGCCCACCCGGGCGCTCGTACGCGGCCCGGTGATGCGGGCCTTCATGCGCCGCGGCCGGGTGATCGCCAGCTCGACCTCGTCCAGCCGCGGGCCCGGCCGCACGACCACCGCGGTGTGGGACGTCGAGAGCTGGGAGGACCCGCCCCCCGCCGCGGCCAGCGGCGAGCTCGGGGGTGGCCCGTGAGCGACGACACCGCCGTCAGCGCCCCCAAGCCCATCGTCTACGGCGTGGCCAGCGCCCTGTCGCCCATGGTCCGGCGCATCGTGGCCGAGAACCCGGGGATGATGACCGGCCCCGGCACCAACACCTACCTGGTCGGCATCGACGAGATCGCGGTGATCGACCCCGGTCCCGGTGAGGCCTCCCACCTCGACGCCATCGCCGGGTGCGGTGGCGACCGCATCCGCTGGATCCTGCTCACCCACACCCACGAGGACCACTCCCCCGGCGCCGTCGGCCTGAAGAAGCTCACCGGCGCCGAGATCCTGGCCTTCGGCCCCGGCGAGGGGAAGGGCAAGGTCCGCCTCGACGGGACGCTGGGCGACGGCGCGGTGATCGAGGCCACGGAGTTCCACCTCACCGCCCTGCACACCCCGGGCCACGCCTCGAACCACCTGTGCTACCTGCTCAACGAGGAGCGCACGCTGTTCACCGGCGACCACATCATGCAGGGCTCGACGGTGGTGATCGGCCCGCCCGACGGCGACATGGCGGCCTACTTCGCCTCGCTCGAGAAGCTGAAGACGATCCGGCCCCGGCTCCGGGCCATCGCGCCTGGTCACGGCCACCTCATCGACGACCCGATGGCCACCATCGACGACTACATCGCGCACCGGCGGGCCCGCGAGCAGCAGGTCCTCGATGTGCTGCGCCGCCGGGGCACCGCCACCATCGCCGAGATCGTCGAGGAGATCTACACCGACGTGGCGCCCGAGCTGCACCCGGTCGCCCGCCGCACGGTGTGGGCGCATCTGCGCAAGCTCGCCGACGACGGCGAGGCCAAGGGCGACAGGTTCGACGGCGAGTGGTCCGCCACCTGAACGGCGGTTACACCGTCGAGGAGGTCGCCGAACGGACCGGCACCACCATCCGCACGGTGCGCTGGTACCAGTCCGAGGGGTTGCTGCCTTCGCCGCGCCGGTCCGGGCGGGTCGCCCTCTACACCGACGAGCACGTGGCCCGGCTCGACGCCATCCGCGACCTCCAGGCCCACGGCCTCACGCTGACGGCCATCCGCCGGCTGCTCGACCGGGCCCCCGGCCATGCCGCCACCACCGCGCTGGCCTTCGCCAAGGCCGCGGTGGCCCGCACCGGCGAGATCGACGCCGAGATCGTCACCGCCGCCGAGGGCGCGGCCCGCCTTCACGTCGACCCGGCCGAGACCCCGGACGGCGTGGACGAGGCCCTGCTCGAGGAGCTGGGGATGGTCCGGGTGCTGCCCGACGGGCGCTGGCAGATCCTCGCCCCCGCGGTGTTCCAGGCCGCGGCCGAGCTGGCGGCCGTGGGCGTCCCCCTCGCCCGGAGGATCGAGGTCACCCGCCGGCTGCGCGAGCACACCCAGGCCATGGCGCAGGCGGTGGTCGAGATGTTCGTCGAGGAGCTGTGGCGGCGCTCGGTCTCCGGCGCCAACGCGAACCCCGAGGCGTGGGCGGGGCTCACCACGCTGCTGGCCCGGTTGCGGCCGCTGGCCACCGCCTCGGTCGCCGGGTTCTTCGACGCCGCGCTCAGCGACGAGGCCGAGCGTGCGGCCGAGCGCGAGCTCCAGGCCGGCGCCGGCGACTGACTGACGGCGGGCGCGGCCGCGCCGCTCAGGTGGCCCTGGCCGCCTCGGCCCCGGCCGCGTCGGCGGCATCGAGGGCGGCGACGGCGGCATCCAGCATGCGGGCGCTGCAGCCGGCCATGGCCGCCAGCGGGACCGCCTCCTCCCTGATGTGATCGGCGATGGCCCGGAACGCCTCGGCGGCGGGCCCCTCGCCGGTCGCCACCGGCACGCCCGTGTCGCCCCCGGCGGACACCGACGGCTCCAGCGGGACTGCGCCCAGCAAGGGCACGCCGGCGTCGTGCGCCAGCTGCTCGCCGCCGCCCTCGCCGAACAGGGCGTATGTCCCGCCGTGCTCACACTGGAAGGCGCTCATGTTCTCGACGACGCCGGCCACCCGCAGGTAGCTCTTGCGGGCCATGCCCACCGCCCGCTCGGCCACCTTCTGGGCGGCCCGGGCCGGCGTGGTCACCACGATGACCTCGGCCCGCGGCAGCAGCTTGGCCACGCCCATCTGCACGTCACCGGTGCCGGGCGGCATGTCGATGAGCAGGTAGTCGAGGTCGTCGCCCCAGCGGACGTCCTGGAGGAAGTGCTGGACCCCGCGGTTGAGCATGAGGCCCCGCCACATGAGGGGGGTCGCCTCGCTGTCGACCAGGAAGCCCATGGACACGACCCGCACCACGCCGTCGCCGATGCGCCGCTCGATCGGCACCATCTGCTTCTTGCCCTCGTGGGCGGCACCGGACAGCCGGCCCTCGACGCCCAGCATGCGGGGTACGGAGAAGCCCCAGATGTCGGCGTCGAGCACGCCCACGGTCAGGCCTCGCGCCGCGAGGGCCGCGGCCAGGTTCACCGTCACCGACGACTTGCCGACGCCGCCCTTGCCCGAGGCGATGAGGATCACCTTGGCGCCGAGCGGCACCGAGGTGTCCTCGGGGCGCTGCGTGATGTTCCAGCGGGCCTTGGCCATGGCCGAGGTGCGCTGGTCGGGGGTCATCTCGGTCCAGCGCAGCCGCACGTCGCGGACGCCGGGCAGGGACTCGACCCGCGCCACGATGTCGTGCTGGAGCTGGGCCCGCAGCGGGCACCCGGCGGTGGTGAGGGCGACCGTGACCACGACGGAGCCGTCGGGCGCGACCTCGGCGCCGCGGGCCATGCCCAGGTCGACGATGTCGCTGCCCAGCTCGGGATCGATCACGCCGCGCAGCACGGACAGCACATCCTCTGGGGTGGGAAGGTGCTCGGCCACCGCCGCATTCTACCGGTCGGCCCCGGTGAAAACCCGGAGGCAGCGGTACACTGCCGGTGTGACGGAGGCCGACAACCCCCGCCTCAGCGCTCCCCGCCTGGCCGTGCTCAAGGCGCTAGGCGACAACACCCGGTACGCCATCTACCTGGAACTGGCCCGCTCGCCGCGCCCGCTGGCCACCGCCGAGATCGCCGAGACGCTCGACCTGCACCCCAACACGGTGCGGCCCCACCTGGAGCGCATGCGCGAGGTCGGCCTGCTCGACATCGAGACCGACGCCCGGGGCACCGTCGGCCGTCCCCAGCACCGCTACTCGCTGGCCGCCGACGCGCCTTCCCTCGGCCTCGAGCCCGCCACCTTCCGGCTGCTGGCCCGCATGCTGCTGCGAGTGGCCGCCGCCGGGGGGCTGGGCAGCGACGAGGCCGTCGACGCCGGCCGCGACCAGGGCCAGGCCGACGCCGAGCTGGCCATCGCCGCCAAAGTCCCCTGCCTGGCGGGCCTGGTGGCCCGGCTCGACGAGCTGGGGTTCGACCCGGCGGTAGCGGTCGACGGCGAGGCGGGCGACGGGTCCGCCACGGTAGCCTTCACCCATTGCCCGTTCCGCGAGTTGGCCGAGGCGCACCCGGAGATCGTGTGCGGACTCCACCGGGGTCTGGTCGAAGGGTTCGTGGTGACGGTCGGGGGCGCCGAGGTGGACGATTTCCACCCGCTCACCGACCGCACGCCGTGCCAGGTCGACCTGGCACTGTCAATGTCCTGAGC
>JBKPRV010000128.1:0-9800 GCA_046734715.1 Actinomycetota bacterium
GGCCGGGCCCAGGCCGCCGGGATCGCCGGTGCGGCCGTGGCCCTCGTGGCCGTCGCCCTGGACCTGCGGCTCGCCCTCGGCGCCGCCGCCGTCCTCGGCGTCGTCGGCCTGCACGAGTGGTGGGTGCGCCGCCCGCCCTCGCCGGCGAAGGTCGTCGGCCTCCAGCAACTGGGCCTGGGCGTCGCGCTGGTGGCGACGACCGCGGTGGGCGTCCTTGTGTTGTGACTGCGGTCGAGCGGCCCCCTAGGGTGGCCAGATGTCGCTAGCGGTCGATGCCGTCTTCCGGCCCATCCGGACCGGCAACGCCTTCGAGGAGACGGTCGAGCGGCTCCTGCACGCCATCAAGCTGGGGGTGGTCACCGCCGGCGCGCGGCTACCGGCCGAGCGCGAGCTGGCGCTGCGGCTCGGGGTGAGCCGGGCCACGCTGCGCGACGCCATCCGCGAGCTGGAGCACGCCGGCTACGTCGAGTCCCGCCGGGGACGCTCCGGTGGCACGTTCGTCATCTACCAGCCCACCCCCGGGGCGGGCGGGGTCGTCCCCTCGCTCCCGCCGCGCGGCTCCGGCCTGGAGGATGCGCTCACGCTGCGGTGCGTCCTCGAGCTCGGGGCGGCGGAGGCCGCGGCCCGCCGCGACCTGAGCGAGGACGAGCGCCGCCACCTCCAGGAGCGCCTGGCCGACTGCGATGCCGCCGACCGGCCGGGGTACCGCCAGCTGGACTCGCGCCTGCACCTGGCCATCGCCGAGGTCACAGGCTCGGCCTCGCTGGCGGCGGCCGTGGCCGACGTGCGCATGCGCATCAACGACCTGCTCGACCAGATCCCGGTGCTGGCACCCAACATCGAGCACTCCCGGGTCCAGCACCGCACCCTCGTCGCCGCCATCCTGGCCGGCGAGCCGCTCGCGGCCCGCGCCGCGGCCAGGGAGCACCTCGACGGCACCGCGGCGCTGCTCCGTGGCTTCTTGACGTAACCGTCACGTCATAGAACTGCTGGTAGCGCAAATGGGCTAATCGTGATCCAATACGCCCCACCGCCCGGTCGGAGCGGGCGGCAGCCAAGGGGGGCTAGGGATGACGATCGACGAGGGCGCACCCGACGCGGCCGGCGCGGGTGGTGAGATCACCGCCGTCACCAGCACCGGCACGGCGGCCAAGGACCGCCACCGGTTGCACCAGCTGGGCTACGCCCAGGAGCTCGACCGCTCGATGTCGGGCTTCTCCAACTTCGCGGTCTCCTTCACGATCATCTCCATCCTGTCGGGCTGCCTGACCCTGTACGGGTTCGGCATGAACACCGGCGGGCCGGCCGTCATCGTGTGGGGCTGGCCGTTCGTCGGGATGATGACGCTGTTCGTGGGCCTAGCCATGGCCGAGGTGTGCTCCAGCTACCCGACGGCTGGTGGCCTCTACTACTGGTCGGCCAAGCTGGCGCCCCGCAACGGGCCGGCGTGGTCGTGGTTCACCGGCTGGTTCAACTTCCTGGGCCAGGTGGCGGTGACCGCCGGCATCGACTTCGGGACCGCGTTCTTCCTGAACGCGCTGCTCGACCTGCAGTTCGACTTCGCGGCCACGCCCGGGCACACCATCTTCCTGTTCGGGCTGATCCTGATCGCCCATGGCCTGCTCAACACCTTCGGCGTGCGGCTGGTGGCGCTGCTCAACGACATCAGCGTGTGGTGGCACATCCTGGGCGTGATCATCATCGTGGGCGCGCTGGTCATCCTCCCCGACAGCCACCAGTCGGCCGACTTCGTGTTCACCGAGTTCGTCAACAACACCGGCTGGGGCTCGACCGCCTACGTGGTGCTCCTCGGCCTGCTGCTGGCCCAGTACACGTTCACGGGCTACGACGCCTCGGCCCACATGACCGAGGAGACCCACGGCGCCGACGTGTCCGGGCCCCGGGGCATCGTCATGTCGATCCTGGTGTCGCTGGCCGCGGGCTGGGTGCTGCTGATCGGCGTCACCTTCGCCATCCAGTCCTACGACGGCGCCCTGAACAGCGCCACCGGCGTGCCCCCGGCGCAGATCTTCATCGACGCCATCGGCGAGACCGGCGGCAAGCTGCTGCTGCTCATCGTGATCGGCGCCCAGTTCTTCTGCGGGATGTCGTCGGTGACCGCCAACTCGCGCATGATCTACGCCTTCGCCCGCGACGGCGCCCTGCCCAAGTCGGGCTTGTGGCACAGCCTGAACAAGCGCACCCGCACGCCCACCAACGCCATCTGGCTGGCGGCCGCCGGGGCGTTCATCCTGGGCCTGCCCTACCTGTGGAACACCACGGCTTACGCCGCGGTCACCTCCATCGCCGTCATCGGGCTGTACATCGCCTATGTGCTGCCCACGTTCCTGCGGCTCAGGCAGGGCGAGAACTTCCAGCCGGGCCCGTGGCAGCTCGGGCGCTGGAGCCGGCCCATCGGCATCACCGCCGTGGTCTGGGTCGCCTTCATCACCGTGCTCTTCATGCTGCCGCAGGTGAACCCCATCACCCGCAACACGTTCAACTACACGCCGGTGGCGGTGCTGGTGGTGTTGGGCTTCGCCGGGATCTGGTGGCTGGTGTCGGCCCGCAAGTGGTACGCCGGCCCCAAGGTCCAAGGCACGTCCGAGGAGCTGGCCGCCATCGAGGCCGACCTGGGGTCGGTGTGAAGTGACCGACCCGGCGCTCACGGTCGAGCGGCTGCGCGAGCAGGCCGAGGCCGGCGGCATCGACACGGTGCTGCTGGCCCTGGCCGACATGCAGGGCCGCATGCAGGGCAAGCGCTGCCACGTGCGCTACTTCCTCGACGAGGTGCTGGCGCACGCGGCCGAGGCTTGCAACTACCTGCTGGCCGTGGACGTCGAGATGAACACGGTCGACGGCTACGCCATGTCGTCCTGGGACCAGGGCTACGGCGACTTCGTGCTGCGGCCCGACCTCGCCACGCTGCGGCCGGTGCCGTGGCACGAGGCCACCGCCCTGGTCCACTGCGACGTCGAGTGGGAGGACGGCACCCCGGTGGCGGCCTCGCCCCGCCAGATCCTGCGCCGCCAGCTGGGCCGGCTGGCGGAGCGGGGCCTGGTGGCGATGGTGGGCACCGAGCTCGAACTGATCGTGTTCAAGGACACGTACGAGGAGGCATGGGCCCGCAACTACCGCGACCTGCGGCCGGCCAACCAGTACAACGTCGACTACTCGCTGGCCGGCACGGCCCGGATCGAGCACCTGCTGCGCCGCATCCGCAACGGCATGGCCGGCGCCGGCATGTTCGTCGAGTCGGCCAAGGGCGAGTGCAACATGGGCCAGCACGAGATCGCCTTCCGCTTCGCCGACGCGCTCACCACCTGCGACAACCACGTCCTCTACAAGACCGGGGCCAAGGAGATCGCGGCGCAGGAGGGCCTGAGCATCACGTTCATGGCCAAGTTCGACGAGCGCGAGGGCAACTCCTGCCACATCCATCTCAGCCTCCGAACCCCCGACGGCGAGCCAGTGCTGGCCGGGAAGGGTGACCATGGGTTCTCCCCGCTCATGGAGCACTTCCTGGCCGGCCAGCTCGCCTGCGCGCGGGAGCTGACCCTGCTGGCAGCGCCCAACATCAACTCCTACAAGCGCTACGTGGACGGCAGCTTCGCCCCCACCGCCATCGCCTGGGGGCTGGACAACCGCACCTGCGCACTGCGGGTCGTGGGCCACGGCGACAGCCTGCGGGTGGAGAGCCGGCTGCCCGGTGGGGACGTCAACCCCTACCTGGCGGTGGCGGCCATGGTGGCCGCCGGGCTGCACGGCATCGACAACGAGCTGCCGCTGGAGCCGGCGTTCGTGGGCAACGCCTACCACGACGCCGACCGGTCCCGGGTCCCGGCCACGCTGCGCGAAGCGGCGGCCGCCTTCGGCGACTCCAAGGTGGCCGGCGAGGCGTTCGGCGACGACGTGGTCGCCCACTACCTCAACGCCGCGCGCGTGGAGCAGGCCGCCTTCGATGCCGCCGTCACCGACTGGGAGCTGCGCCGTGGGTTCGAGCGCCTCTGAGGCGCCGCCCCGGGTGGGGCTGCCGACCTACGTCGAGCGGGCCGCCTGGGGCGTGTGGGACCGGCCGGCCGCACTGCTCCCCCAGTCCTACGTGGCCGCGGTGGCCGGCGCCGGCGGACTGCCGGTGCTGCTGCCACCGGTGGATCCGGCCGCGGCGGGGCGGGCGCTGGACGGGCTCGACGCGTTGGTGCTGACGGGTGGCGCCGACGTCGATCCCGGCCGCTACCGCGCCGATCGTGACCCGGCCACCCAGCCGCCTCGGCCCGACCGGGACGAGTGGGAGGCGGCACTGGCGCTGGGCGCGCTCGACCGCGACCTGCCCCTGCTGGCCATCTGCCGGGGCGCGCAGGTGCTCAACGTGGCCCTGGGCGGGACGCTCGACCAGCACCTGCCCGACATCGTCGGCCACGAGGCGCACCTGCCGGAGCCGGGCGTGCTCGGGGCGGTGACGGTCCGGCTGGCGCCGGGCACGCCGGTGTCCGAGATCCTGGGCGCCGAGGTCAAGGTGCCGTGCTACCACCACCAGGCGATCCGGCGGCTGGGCCGCGGCGTCGAGGCGGTGGGCTGGGCCGACGACGGGACCATCGAGGCCGCGGTGGTGTCCGGGCGGCGCTTCGCAGTGGCCGTGCAGTGGCATCCGGAGGACGGCGACGACCCCCGGCTGTTCCGGGCGCTGATCGGGGCGGCGGCCACCGGCGAAGAGGCTCCGTGACGGCGGGGGCGGCCACCCTCCTCAACCCCGCCACCGAGCAGGTGGTCGACGTGGTCCCCCACACGTCGGCCCAGGCCACGGACGAGGCCATCGCCCGCTCCCGGGCGGTCTCCCCGGCGTGGCGGGCGGTGGCGCCCGCCGACCGGGCCCGCCTGCTGCGGCGCTTCGCCGAGGCGGTGGACGGCGACATAGAGCACCTGGCCGCGCTGGAGGTGGCCAACTCGGGCCACACCATCGGCAACGCCCGCTGGGAGGCGGGCAACGTGCGCGACGTCCTGCTCTACTACTCGGCCGCGCCCGAGCGGCTGTTCGGGCGGCAGATCCCGGTCCCCGGCGGCGTGGACGTCACCTTCCGCGAGCCGATCGGGGTGGTCGGCGTCATCGTCCCCTGGAACTTCCCGCTGCCCATCGCGGGCTGGGGGCTGGCCCCGGCCCTGGCGGCCGGCAACACCGTGGTCCTCAAGCCCGCCTCGCTCACGCCGCTCACCGCGCTGCGGCTCGGCGAGCTGGCCCTGGCCGCCGGCCTGCCCGAAGGCGTGCTTCAAGTGGTGCCGGGTGAGGGCAGCGTGGTGGGCCGGCGGCTGGTCGACCACCCGGACGTGGGCAAGATCGTCTTCACCGGCTCGACCGAGGTGGGCCAGGGGATCATGGCCGGCTGCGCAGCCCATGTGAAGCGGCTCACCCTGGAGCTGGGAGGCAAGAGCGCCAACATCGTGTTCGCCGACTCCGACCTGGAGCGGGCGGCCGCCAGCGCGCCGGCCTCGGTGTTCGACAACGCGGGTCAGGACTGCTGTGCCCGGTCCCGCATCCTGGTCGAGCGCTCGGTCTACGACGAGTTCCTGGGCCTGCTGGAGCACGCGGTGGGACGCGTGCGTGTCGGCGATCCGGCCGACGCCGCCACCGAGATGGGCCCGCTCATCTCGGCCGGGCACCGCGAGCGGGTGGCGTCGTACGTGCCCGAGGGCGCACCCGTGGCCTTCCGGGGCCAGGCACCCGAGGGGCCCGGCTTCTGGTTCCCGCCCACGGTGCTGGCCCCGGTGAGCCCGGCCGCCGCGGTGTTCCGGGAGGAGGTCTTCGGCCCGGTGGTGGCGGTGGTCCCCTTCGATGACGAGGACGACGCCGTGCGGCTGGCCAACGACACCCCGTACGGGCTGTCCGGGTCGATCTGGACCGAGAACCTGGGGCGGGCGCTGCGAGTGGCCCGCGGGGTCGAGAGCGGCAACCTGTCGGTCAACTCACACTCGTCGGTCCGCTACTGGACGCCGTTCGGCGGCTTCAAGCGCTCGGGCCTGGGGCGGGAGCTGGGCCCCGACGCGCTGGACGCCTACACCGAGGTCAAGAACGTCTTCATCGCCACCGACAGGAGCCAGATGTGAGCCGCCTGCAGGATCGGGTCGTGGTCGTCACCGGCGGCGGCAGCGGGATCGGCCTCGCCTCGGCCCGCCGCCTGGCCGCCGAGGGCGCGTGGGTGGTGGTGGGCGACGTGGACGAAGCCGCGGGCGCCGCCGCGGCCAAGGAGGTCGGCGGGCTGTTCGTCCCGGTCGACGTCGCGGTCGAGGATAAGGTCGTCGCCCTGTTCGACGCCGCGGTCGAGGCCTACGGCCGCCTGGACGTGGCCTTCAACAACGCGGGCATCTCGCCCCCCGAGGACGACTCCCTGCTGGACACCGACCTGGACGTGTGGCGCCGGGTGCAGGAGGTCAACCTCACCTCGGTGTTCCTGTGCTGCAAGCACGCCATCCCCCACATGCGGCGCGCCGGCAAGGGCTCGATCATCAACACCGCGTCGTTCGTGGCGGTGATGGGCGCCGCCACCTCCCAGGTCTCCTACACCGCCTCCAAGGGCGGCGTCCTGGCCATGACCCGCGAGCTCGGGGTCCAGTTCGCCCGCGAGAACATCCGGGTCAACGCCCTGTGCCCCGGGCCGGTCAACACCCCGCTGCTCACCGAGCTGTTCGCCAAGGACCCCGAGCGCGCCGCCCGCCGGCTGGTCCACGTCCCGATGGGCCGCTTCGCCGAGCCGGACGAGATCGCCGGCGCGGTGGCCTTCCTGGCCAGCGACGACGCCTCGTTCGTCACCGCCTCGACCTTCCTGGTCGACGGCGGCATCTCCGGCGCCTACGTGACCCCGCTGTAGCCACCGGCCGCGGGGGTCAGGTGCCGGGGATGGGCGGGGCACCCGGGGTGCCGGCGATGAAGCTGAGGTGGACGCCGGCCAGGCGCCAGCCGGGATCGCCGTTGCCGGGCTCGCGGATCACGGTCAGGCTGGCGCGGAGGGCCTCGGGCAGCGGGGTGCCGGAGAAGTCGCCCTTGGCGTTGTGGGTGGCGGTCACCAGGGCGCTGTCGCCGTGGTCCCGGACTTCGGCGTCGTCGACCGTGAAGCGCTCGTAGTGCAGGTCGCCCGAGGCGTGCCGGCCCACCCAGGCGGGCTTGGGCAGGGCGAAGCCCAGTGGGCCGATGCCCACGAAGTCGTCGGTCAGCATCGGTCCGAGGGCGGCCGGGTCGCCGGCCTGCTCGGCCTCGGCCCATCGGGACAGGAACTCACGGACGTCGGTATCGGTGGTCACGATGTCACCTCCGCGTCGGCGACCGCCGGGACGATGTGGCGGCCGAGGTTCTCGATGCCGGGCCGGGGGTCGTCCCCGTCGACCCGGCCGATGACGGTCTGGATGCCGGCGGCGGCCAGGCCGCGCAGCTGGTCGATCAGCGCGGCGCAGGCCGGCCCGCCGTCGTCGGGGGCGAAGGCGTAGGCGCAGGTGCGCTCGATGCGGTCGAAGTCGGTGCCGGCGTCGTCGCAGGCCCGGCGCAGCACGTCGAGGTGGTGGGCGATCTCCGGGCCGGGCCGCAGGCTGCAGGCGTCGGCGTAGCGGGCGACCAGCGGCAGGGTCCGGCGCTCGCCGGTGCCGGCCACCAGGATCCCGGGCCGGGGCTGTGACGTGGCCTGGGGCAGGTTGAGGAGCCGCTCGGCCCGCACGTGATGCCCGACGTAGGGCCCGTCCTCGCCCTGGCTGCCCGACCACATCCGGGTGCACACCTCGAGGGCGTCCTCCAGCAGGTCGAAGCGGGTGGCGGTGGGCGGCCACGGCACGCCCAACCCGTCGCATTCCTCTTGGTAGTGACCGGCGCCGATGCCCAGCCAGGCTCGCCCGCCCGACAGCACGTCGAGCGTGGTCACGGTCTTGGCCAGCACGCCGGGATAGCGGAAGTGGGCTCCGGTCGCCAGGGTGAACAGCCGCACCCGGCGGGTGTGGGCCGCCAGCCAGGCGAGCGTGGTGTAGGCCTCGAGCGTGGCCCGCTCGGGGCCACCCATGATCGGGTGCTGCCACAGGTGGTCGGCCACGGCGAGCCCGTCCACGCCCGCGTCCTCGACCAGGCCGCCGACGTCTGCCAGCAAGCCGGGCAGGGCCTCGGCGGGGACCGGCCAGCCGTAGTCCGACAGGTGCACGACGATGCGCATCGCTCTACTCCGATCCGGGCTCGTCGCCGTAGGGGGCGGTGATCAGCTCGAGCAGGTGGCCGTCGGGGTCGCGGAAGTAGAAGCCGCGGCCGCCGTAGTGGTGGTTGATCTCCCCCGGCCGGCTGAGCCACGGATCGGCCCAGATCTCCTGGCCGCCGTCGCGCACCACCCCGAGGCCCCGGTCGAACTCGGCGTCCGTCACCAGGAACGCATAGTGCTGGGGGACGATGGCACGATCGGTCTGCTCGTAGTCGAGCGACACGCCGTTGCCCAGGTGTACGGGGGTGAACGGCCCCCAGTCGGGCGCCACCTCGACGCCGAGCACGCCGGCCAGGAACGCGGCCGACGCCCGACGATCGCGTGAGTGGACGATCGTGTGGTTCAGCTCGGCCATGCCAAAACGTTAGATCACGAACCGTTCGATGTCTATGGGTTTGTCGCGACGTTAGCCTGCAGCCGGTCGAGCAGCTCGTGGGCCGCGGCCACCTCGTCGTCGGACAGGCCCGTCCGCAGGCGGGCATCGAACGCCACCACCGTGGCCAGCATCTCGTGGAACCACGCCTGCCCCGCCGGGGTCAGGTCCACCAGGTGAACCCGCCGGTTCTGCGGATCGCGCATGCGGACCACCAGCCCCGCCAGCTCCAACCGGTTCAGGTGGTGGGTCAACGTGGGCCCCTCGATCCCCACCGCCTCGGCCAGCTCGCGCTGGGCCCGGTGCCGCCGGCCCTGGAGCGAGAGCAGGATCTGCCACACCGGGTGCGAGCACCCGTGGGCGGCCAGCGCCTCGTCGAACGCCCGCGACACCGCCTTGGACGCCCGGACCAGATGCTGACCGATCGGCTCGGTTCTCGGCGGACCCACGCCCACAGTGTGCCATCAAACCGTTCGATGTCTATGAATCACCGGGAGCGCGTATCGGGTAAGCACGCGGGGTGCCCGTGCCGGGAGACGTGATCGACGGCCGCTACGTCGTGGACGAGCTGCTGGGACACGGCGGGATGGCCGAGGTCTACCGGGCCCACGACACCGAGGCCGGCCGGCGTGTCGCCGTGAAGGTGCTGCGCGGGGTGGAGCCTATGGATGCCCGCCGCTTCCGCTCCGAGGTCGACGTGCTCGCCCGGCTGGACCACCCCGGGCTGGTCAAGCTGCGCGGCTCGGGCACGCACGCGGGCGTCCCCTACCTCGTGCTCGACCTGGCCGAGGGTCCCACCCTCGCCGGCGAGCTGACCGCGGGCCCGCTGGCAGAGGAGCGGGCCATGGCCGTGGCCGAGCAGGTGGCCGAGGCGCTGGCCCACGCCCACTCCACCGGCGTGGTGCACCGCGACGTCAAGCCGTCCAACATCCTCTTCGACGAGCACGGGCACGCCCGGCTGGCCGACTTCGGCATCGCCCGCCTGGCCGGCACGCCCAGCCTCACCGGCACCGGGCAGCTGATCGGCAGCCTCCCCTACCTGGCCCCCGAGCAGGTCGAGGGCGGGCCCGTCGGCCCGCCCGCCGACATCTACGCCCTCGGACTCGTGGTCATCGAGTGCCTGACCGGGCACCCGTGCTACCCGGGCGCGCAGATCGACGCGGCGATGGCCCGGCTCCACCGCCCGCCTGCGGTCCCCGGCGGCACGC
>JBKPRV010000129.1:0-24141 GCA_046734715.1 Actinomycetota bacterium
CTCTGGCCCCGCGGCGTCTTCCGGCCGGGCCGCGTCGCCGTCCCGGTCCGAGTCGCATGATCCGTTCTCGCCGCCGTCGCGGTCCGAGTCGCGTGACGTGTACGGCGACGCTGGCCCTGCCGGGTCTTCCGGCTGGACCGCGTCGCCGTCCGGGTCCGAGTCGCACGATTCGTATGCCCCGCCGTCGCGGTCCGAGGCGAACGGCCGGTACCGCGACGCTGGCCCCATGGCGTCCTCCGGCCGGGCCGCGAGCTCTCCCCCCGAGGGCGGGTCGGCGGTGCCGCCCGACCGCACGATGCCCGCACCCGGTCCGACCGCGCCGGACCGCCAGGTGTTCGTGCCGCCGCCGGACATGCTGCTCGACCCCGGTCCGCCGGATCCGCCCGGTGGCTGGGGCCCGCCGCCGGCGCGCGTCCCCGACGCGCCACCGGTTCACGGCCCGGCCCTCGGCCGCGGTCCCGGCGCGCCGATGCGCCCCCGGCCGCGTCCGCAACGGATCGACCGGCGCCGCCTGGCCGTCGTCTACGACATCGAGGGGCCCCGGGTCCGGCTGGGGATCGCCTGGTTCGCCGGGGCGCTCGTCGCCACCTTGATCAGCCCGTTCACCGCCGCCCTCGTGTACGCGGCCGCCGCCGGCCTGGCCGCCCGCCAGATCGTGAAGGCGTGGGGATCGATCTCGTGGCAGGTCGACGTCGCCACCGGGCTCGGGGCGGTGCCCGTGCTGGCCGCCCTGGCGGGCCCCGAGCTGGCTGCCGTCGCCCTGGTCGTGGTGGGCGTCGTCGCGGTCGGCTGCGCCGCTTCCCCCGACGGGGCCCGGTTGCCCGGCGCCGGTGGACGCCTGGCGGCCGCCGGGATCCTGTGCCTGTCCGCCGTCCCCGCCCTCGCCGGGGCCTCGTTCGTGCTCGTGCGCAACGAGTCGATCGTGGCGGCCGTCGTGCTGCTGGGCCTGGTCAGCGCCTACGAGGCCGGCGACTACATCGTCGGCTCCGGAGCCTCCAACTCACTGGAAGGCCCACTGGCGGGCATCACCGCCTCGACGCTGCTCGCCCTGCCCCTGGCGCTCATCCTGGTCGAGCCCTTCGACGCCGCGGGCGTGGTGCTGCTGGGGTTCACCGCGGTGGCCTGCCCGCTGGGCCAGATCGTGGCCTCCGCCGCCCTGCCGGGCGCAGGCGCGTACGCCCCGGCGCTGCGCCGGCTCGACACCTTGATAGTCCTGGCGCCGCTGTGGGCCGCGGCCGCCGGCGCCTTCTGACCCCGGCGGCCCGCGAGCCTTACGCCTTGGCCAGGTTCTCGGCGGCGAACTCCCAGTTCACAAGGTTGCCGAGCCACGTCTCGATGTAGGCGGGGCGGGCGTTCTGGTAGTCGAGGTAGTAGGCGTGCTCCCACACGTCCAGCGTGAGCAGCGCCGTCTGGCCGTGCTTGAGGGGCAGGTCGGCGTCCTTGGTCTGGATGATGTCCAGCCCACCGTCGCCCGTGACCAGCCATGTCCACCCCGAGCCGAACAGGGTCTTGGCCTTGTCGGTGAACGTCTGCTTGAACCCGTCGACCGACCCGAAGGCCGAGTCGATGGCCGCGCGCAGGTCGCCGTCGGGGTCGCCGCCTCCGCCCGGGGTCATGCAGTTCCAGAAGAACGTGTGGTTCCACACCTGAGCGGCGTTGTTGAAGAGCGGCCCCGGATCGGCCCCGAGGATGATCTCCTCGAGCGACTGGTTGGCGCGCTCCGTGTCCTCGACCAGCCCGTTGAGGTTGGTGACGTACGTCGCGTGGTGCTTGCCGTGGTGGAAGTCGAGCGTCTGCTCGCTCATGTGGGGCGCGAGGGCGTTCTTGGGATAGGGCAGCGGAGGCAGCTCGAAGGCCATCGGCACTCCTTGGGTCGTGGACGAACGTGCGCAACCTACCCCGGCCCGGAGGCTCTACACGCCGCCACGCCCCCGTGGCGTCGGTTTTCGACTCGGGCGCGGCCGCCCGTAGCCTTGTCATAGATGACTGGGGACGTAAGGAATCTCTCACCCGACCGCGGCGTTCGGTAGCTGATGGTGCGCCGTCTCGCGGTCCTCTCGCTTCACACGTCGCCGCTGGCTCAACCCGGATCGGGTGACAGCGGGGGCATGAACGTGTACGTGCGCGAGCTGGTTTCCTCCCTGGCGCAGGCGGGCGTGGCCAGCGACGTGTACACCCGACGCTGGGCGGACCACCTGCCCGAGGTGGTCGAGGTGGAACCGGGCTTCCGGGTGGTGCACGTGCCCGCGGGGGCGGCGGACCTGCCCAAGGAGCTGCTGCCCGAGATCGTCGACGGGTTCACCGACGGGGTGCTGCACCACCTCACCGCCGGGACCGACATGGCGGCCGACGCCATCCACGCCAACTACTGGCTGTCCGGGGTGGCGGGCCACCGGCTGAAGCACGAGCTGGACCTGCCGCTGGTGTCGACGTTCCACACGCTGGCCCGGGTCAAGGCCGAGACCGGTGACCCCGAGCCCCAGCGCCGGGTCGACGCCGAGGCCCAGGTCATCGGGTGCTCCGACGCCATCCTGGCCAACTGCCCGGCCGAGGTCTCGCAGCTGGTGAGCCTGTACGGGGCCGACCCGCACCGCATCGAAATCGTCCCTCCGGGGGTGGAGCACGCGTTCTTCTCACCGGGCGATCGGGTCGGGGCCCGGGTCGCCTTGGCCCACCTGGGGCCGTTCCCGGGACCGGTGCTGCTGTTCGTGGGCCGCATCCAGCCGCTGAAGGGGCTCGACGTGGCCGTGCGTGCGCTGGCGGAGCTGGACGATCCGACCGCGGTGCTGGTGGTCGTGGGCGGTGCCAGTGGCGCTGCCGGCCTGGCCGAGGTCGAGCGGATCCACAAGCTGGCGGCGGCGTTGGGCGTCACCGAGCGGGTCCGGTTCGCCGACCCGCAGCCCCACCACATGCTGTCAACGTTCTACCGGGCGGCCGACGTGGTGCTGGTGCCGAGCCGGAGCGAGTCGTTCGGGCTGGTGGCGCTGGAGGCCGCCGCGTGTGGCACCCCGGTCGTGGCCGCCGCGGTCGGTGGCCTGCGCACCCTGGTCGAGCACGGGCGCACCGGCTTCCTGGTCGAGGGCCGGAACCCCGCGGTGTTCGCCGCCTACGCCGACCAGATCGTGCGCAACGCCGCCCTGGCCCGTGAGCTCTCGGCCCAGGCGGCGCTGCGGGCCCGGGACTTCACCTGGTCGACCGCGGCCGGGCGACTGCGCCGGGTGTACGCCGACATCACGGCCCGCAGCCTGGTCACCTGCGACGGCTGAGGCCTCCTGCCGGGACCGTTAGCGTCCCGGGCATGACCACCGACCCGTCGACCGAGGCCGAGCTCGCCGCGCTGGCGGGCCGCATCGAGGACTGGCTCGCCCGCCAGCTGGCCGAGAACCCGGTGGTGGCGGCGGTCGAGCGGGACGAGGAGTCGGGCGAGCGGCGCTGGTTCGTGCGGCTGCTGGGCGAGCAGAAGGACGTCTTCACCATCTGGTTCCACCTGCGCCAGCGCACGTTGCACTACGAGACCTATGTCATGCCCGCGCCCGAGGAGAACGAGGGCGCGCTGTACCAGCACCTGCTGAGGCGCAACCTCAAGCTGTATGGGGCGGCGTTCGCCATCGGCGAGGAGGACGCCATCTTCCTGGTGGGGCAGATCGCCAACGCCGCGGTCGACGACGACGAGCTCGACCGGATCCTGGGCTCGCTCTACCAGTGGGTCGAGCAGTACTTCCAGCCTGCGCTGCGTATCGGGTTCACCTCGCGTTTTTCGCGGTAATTCGCGATAATTCATTGGATATCCCTTGCGCTCCGTGTATCTTGGGGTCATGGCTCGGAGCTTGCGGATCGGGGGAATCGTGGGTCGCCGGGCCACCCTCCTTGTCCGGCGAATTGCCCGGTGCATACAGGGCATAACGTCGGCGCATGGCGATGCCCCAGCTCCAGGTGATCGGCGGCGGGAAGATGGGCGAGGCGCTGGTCACCGGGCTCCTGGCCAGTGGCTTCGCGCCGGCCGCCGACCTGCGGGTGGTGGAGAAGCTGCCGGCGCGGGCCAAGGAGTTGGGGGAGCGGTTCCCCGATCTCGACATAGCCGACCATGCCGGGCCGGCGCCGGGCCACGTGGTGGCGGTCAAGCCGGGCGACGTGGTCGACGCCTGCCGGTCGATCCCCGGGGCGGCGCCGGTGCTGTCCATCGCCGCCGGGGTGACCTTGCAGACGCTGGAGGGCGCGCTGCCGGCAGGGACGCCCGTGGTGCGGGCCATGCCCAACACGCCCGCCTTGGTCGGGGCGGGTGCGGCTGCCATCGCCGCCGGGTCGTCGGCGGGGGAAGACGACCTGGCCTGGGCCGAGCGGGTGCTCGGGTCCGTGGGCACCGTGGTGCGGGTGAACGAGTCGCTGCTCGACGCCGTGACCGGGCTGTCCGGGTCGGGGCCGGCCTACGTGTTCCTCGTGGCGGAGGCCCTCGTCGAGGGGGGCGTGCTGGCCGGGTTGCCGCGGCCGGTGTCGTCATCGCTGGCCATCCAGACGCTGCTCGGCGCGGCACGGCTGCTGGCCGAGTCGGGGGATGGGCCCGAGGCGCTTCGGGCGGCGGTGACCTCGCCCGGTGGCACGACGGCCGCGGGGCTGCGGGCGCTGGAGCGGGCCGGGGTGCGGTCCGCCTTCCTCGACGCGGTGATGGAAGCGACCGAGCGCAGCCGCGAGCTGGGTCGCAGCGGCTGACTCGCATGCGGCACCCCGGCGGTCGCGCCGGGTTGGCCCCACTCGCCCCACCAGCAACGGTGGCATACAGTGGCCCCAGCGGAGTTGGAAGGGGTCTTCCACATGGCTGTCTCGCGCGCCCGTTTTCTGACACCCCAAGAGGTCGCGGACCTGTTGCGGGTGTCGTCCATGACCGTCTACCGGCTCATCAAGTCGGGGGACCTGCGTGCCGTCCGGGTCGGCAAGGCGTACCGCATCCTCGAGGACGACGTCGACGCCTACCTGGCCGGGCGCTTCACGCAGGCCGGCTGACCCTGACCTTCGACACCGTCAGCTTCCTGTCCGACTACGGCACCGGCGACGAGTTCGTCGGGGTCGTGAAGTCGGTGATCCGCTCGATCGCCCCGCACGTCACGGTGGTCGACATCACCCATGAGGTTCGGCCGTACGACATCAAGGGCGGTTCGCTCACGCTGGCCCGCAGCGTGCAGTACCTGTGTCCCGGGGTGGTGCTCGCCGTGGTCGATCCCGGCGTGGGCACCCAGCGCCGGGCGGTCGCCATCGAGGTGGGCGACGGCCAGTCCTACCTGGTGGGACCGGACAACGGCCTGCTGGCCTCGGCCGTGGGCATGGTGGGCGGCGCCACCGCCGCGGTCGAGCTGACCGAGCGTGAGTACCAGCTGGAGGCGCCCGGGGCCACGTTCGCGGGGCGAGACATCTTCGCCCCGGCTGCGGCCCACCTGTGCGCCGGGGTGCCGCTCGATGCCCTCGGGCCTCGGGTCGACGTGAACGAGCTCGTGCCGGGTCTGGTCCCGCTGCCCCGGGAGGAGGACGGGGCGCTGGTGGGCGAGGTGCTGTGGGTCGATCGCTACGGCAACTGCCAGCTCAACGTCGACCCGGGCGAGATCGACGGCTGGGGCGACCGGGTGCAGCTGCGCTGGACCCGTCCCCAGGAGGGCGTGCGCACGGCGCGGCGGGCCATGGCCTACGAGGAGCTGGCGCCCGGCCAGGTGGGCCTGGTGGTCGACAGCTACGGGCTGCTGTCGGTCAGCGTCCCGCGGGGCTCTGCGGCCGAGACCCTGGGGCTGGCGGCGGGCGACGAGCTGGCCCTCGTCCCGCTCGGCGACGACAGTGAGCCCGCCGGCAACGGCGCCGGCACCACCTCCCAGGTCGTCCTGGGCCCTCGCCGACCGTCATGATGGGGGCGTGCGACCCGGTACCACCATCGTCCTCGCTGTCCTCCTCGCCCTGATCCTGGGGGCGTCGGCGATCCAGCTCGTACTGTTCGCACGATGAACCTGGCCACTGCCATCGAGGACCACGACGCCGGCCGCCGGGCCTTGCACAGCCGGGGTGAGTGGACCAGCTACGGAGAGCTGCGCGACCAGGTCGGGCGGGCGCGGGCGGCCCTCGTGGCTCGGGGAGTGGAGCCGGGGGACCGGGTGGCCATCGTGGCGGCCAACGACGTCGGGTTCGTGGTCGCCTACCTGGCGGTGCTGGGGGTCGGCGCGGTGGCGGTGCCGCTCAATCCGGCCAGTCCTGCGCCCGAGCTGCAGCGGGAGCTGGGCGCCGTGGCCGCCCGGCTGGTGGTGACCGAACCGGCGTTCGCGGGTGTGGTCGGTGAGTGCGAGACCGCGGGGATCGAGGGGTTCGCCGGGATCGTGGTCGTGGCCGACCTGATCGCCGAAGCTCAAGGCGGCAGCCCTCCGCCGATCGTCGCCCGGGAGGACGACGACCTGGCGGTCCTCCTCTTCACCAGCGGGACCGCGGGGGCGCCGCGGCCGGCGATGCTGACCCACGGGAACCTCGGGTCCAACATCCGGCAGATCCTGGCCAACCCGGCCCGGCCGGACGACCAGGCCGACATCGCCCTGTGCGTCATCCCGCTGTTCCACGTGTTCGGGCTCAACGCTCTGCTGGGGCAGGCCTTGACCGTCGGCAGCGCCGTCGTGCTGCAGGAGCGGTTCGACGCGCGGGCCAGCCTCGAGGCCGTGGTCGAGCACGGGGTCACCGTGCTCACCGGCGTGCCCACCATGTGGACCGCGTGGGCCGCCCTGCCCGAGGACGAGGCCGGCCCCGACGCCCTTGCCAGCGTGCGCTACGCGGTGTCGGGGGCGGCGGCGCTCGATCCCGAGGTGCGGCGGGCCATGCGGCGCCGCTACGGGCTGGACGTGACCGAGGGGTACGGCTTGACCGAGGCCTCGCCCGCCGTCACCAGCGGGTTGGGTTACGGGGCGCCCGACGGCAGCATCGGCGTGCCCTTGCCGGGGGTGGAGATGCGCCTGGTCGACAAGACCGGCGAGGACGCCCTGGTGGGCGACCCCGGGGAGATCTGGGTGCGGGGGCCCAACGTGTTCCCCGGCTACTGGCACGATCCCGAGGCCACCGCGGCGGCGCTCACGCCCGACGGCTGGCTGCGCACGGGCGACGTGGCCGTGGTGGACGACGACGGCTTCCTCTCCCTGGTGGACCGGGCCAAGGACGTGATCATCGTGTCGGGGTTCAACGTCTACCCCGCCGAGGTCGAGGAGGTGCTGGGCACCCATCCGGGGGTCAAGGAGGTCGCGGTGGTGGGGCTGCCCCACCCCTCCTCGGGCGAGGCCATCAAGGCCTTCGTCGTCCCCGCCCCCGGGGCCCAGCCCAGCGAGGCCGAGCTGATCGCCCACGTCGGGCGCCACCTGGCCCGCTACAAGTGTCCCTCGGCCATCGAGATCGTCGACCGGCTGCCCCACGGGGACACCGGCAAGGTGCTGAGGAGGGCGTTGCGCCACGATGGCTGATCTCCACTTCCTGCCCGCCACCGAGCTGACCCGCATGCTGGCGGGCGGCGAGGTGTCGAGCGTCGAGCTGCTCGACCACTTCCTCGACCGCATCGCCCGCCTCGACGGGCCGGTCAACAGCGTCGTGGCCCTCGACGCCGAGCGGGCCCGCGAGCGGGCGGCCGAGGCCGACGTGGCCAGAGCCCGGGGCGAGTCCTGGGGGAAGCTGCACGGCCTGCCCATGACCGTCAAGGACGCCTTCGAGACCGAGGGCGTGGTCACCACCTCCGGAGCGCCCGAGCTGGCCGGCCACATCCCCGAGCGGGATGCCGACGCCGTCGCCCGGCTCAAGGACGCAGGGGCCGTCATCTTCGGCAAGACCAACCTGCCGCTCTACGCCGGCGACCTCCAGACCTACAACGAGGTCTACGGCCGCACCAACAACCCCTATGCGCCCGACCGCTGCGTCGGGGGATCGTCCGGCGGCTCGGCGGCGGCGCTGGCCGCCGGCTTGACCGGCTTCGAGCTCGGCAGCGACATCGGCGGCTCCATCCGCAACCCGGCCCACTTCTGTGGCGTCTTCGGGCTCAAGCCCACCTGGGGCATCGTTCCCACGCGGGGCCACATCCCCGGCCCGCCGGGGGCGCTGTCCGCCACGGACGTGAACGTGACCGGGCCCATGGGCCGCAGCGCCGGCGACCTGGCCCTGGGCCTCGACGTCCTGGCCGGGCCGGCTGCCCAGGACGCGGTGGCCTGGCGGTTGGAGCTGCCGCCGGCCCGCAACGGCGGAGCCCTCGCCGGGCTGCGGGTGGCGACCTGGTTCGAGGACCCCTACGTGCCGGTCGACCGGGACAGCCGGGTGGCGCTCGACGCCGCGGCGGCGGCGCTGGCCGAAGCCGGAGCCGGCGTCACTGCGGTCCGGCCGCCCGCCGGCCTGGAGGAGCTCGTCGACCTGTGGGCGCGCCTGGTCCTCCCGATCCTGTTCGCAGGGGCGGACAAGGACACCTTCGCCGGCTTCGCGGCCGCCGCCGACGGCACGCCGGTCACCGAGGGTGAGGACGACACGATGCGGCGGCTGCGGGCCATCACCGCCCGCCACCGGGACTGGCTCGCCGCCAACGAGCACCGCCAGCGGCTCCGGGCCCGCTTCGCCGACTTCTTCGCCGACCACGACGTGCTGCTGGCGCCGGTCATGCCGACGGCGGCCTTCCCGCACGACACCGAGCGGGACATGCTCGCCCGGACCCTCGTGGTCGACGGCGTCGAGCGCCCCTACCTCGACGGCGTCGGGTGGAACGGAGCCATCGGCGCGCTGCTGCTCCCGGTGGCGGTCCCACCGGTGGGCCGCACGCCCGACGGCCTGCCCATCGGGGTCCAGGTGATCGCCCCCCACCTCCACGACCGCACTGCCATCTCCGTCGCCGCTCACCTCGAAGACCTGCTCGGCGGCTTCGTCCCCCCGTCCGGCTTCTGACCTTCGTCATGGGCACGGCGGGGCGACCGCGTTACCGATCGGTGGTGTGGTAGGGGGGACGCGCAGGGTGACGCGAGGGTAGATGTGCTGGCCAGGGCCATCGCTTGTGAGCACGTGAACAAGCAGCGGTAGCATCTCGGCCGTGGCTGACGGCACCGGGAGCGGTATCAAGCGGCAGGCGCGAAAGATCCCGGAAGCCACCGTGGCCCGCTTGCCGCTGTATCTCCGCAGCCTGCTGGAGGCGGCGGGCGATGGGACGCCGACCATCTCGTCCGAGCGGCTAGCCGAGTTGTCGGGGGTCAACGCGGCCAAGGTCCGCAAGGACCTGAGCTACCTGGGGAGCTACGGGACCCGGGGCGTGGGCTACGACGTCGAGTACCTGCTGTTCCAGATGTCGCGTGAGCTGGGCCTGACCAAGGACTGGCACGTGGTCATCGCCGGCGTCGGCAACCTGGGCCACGCTCTGGCCAACTACGGCGGGTTCGGGGACCGGGGCTTCCCGGTGGCCGCCCTCGTGGACGCCGATCCGCGGGTGGTGGGCACCGTGATCAACGGGATCACCGTCCGTCACATCAACGAGCTGGGCCAGATCGCGGCCGAGCACCAGATCGCCATCGGGATCATCGCCACTCCGGCCTCGGCGGCGCAGGAGGTGGCCGATCGCATGATCGAGGCGGGGCTGAGCTCCATCCTCAACTTTGCGCCCACCATCGTGTCGGTGCCGCCCGACGTCTCCCTCCGCAAGGTCGACCTGGCCGTCGAGCTGCAGATCCTCAGCTTCTACCAGCAGCGCAAGGCGGGGGCCGACGCCGGGGCCAGCGCCAACGCGGGCCGCGTGTCGGCCGCGGGGGCCGTCCCGCCGCTCGGCTGACGCACGAGGCTCGCCGCCGTGCCCGTCGAGCATCCGCTCTACCCCGTCAACCTGGTGGTCGACGGGCGGCCGTGTCTCGTGGTGGGCGGGGGCCGGGTGGCGGCCGGCAAGGTCCGGGGCCTACTGGAAGCGGGCGCGCGGGTCACAGTCGTCGCGCCCGAGATCGATCCCGCCATCGCTGCACTGGAAGGGGTGGCGATCGAGCGCCGCACCTACCGCCGAGGTGACGTTGCAGGCTACCGGCTGGCCATAGCTGCAACGGGAGATTCCCAGATCAACCAGGCGGTGTACGACGACGGCGAGATGGCCGGTGTTTGGGTCAACGCGGCCGACGATCCCGCCCGTTGTAGCGCCATCCTGCCCGCGCGGATCCGCCAGGGACGGCTGACCGTCACAATCTCCACGGGCGGACACAGCCCGGCCGTGGCATCATGGTTGAGGGAACGCTTGGCCGCGGAGCTGGGCCCGGAATACGACCAGCTCATCGGCCTGTTGGGAGAAGTCAGAAAAGAGGTCCAAGCCCAGGGTCTCGCGACCGAGGAGCTCGATTGGCGTCGGGCGCTCGACTCGGGGATCCTTGACCTGGTACGAGCCGGTCGGCTCGACGCTGCCAAGGAGCGCTTGCGCACGTGTCTGTCGTCGTCATCGGATTGAACCACCGCACGGCGCCCCTGGAGCTGCTCGAGCGGATGGCCATCGGCGACGGCCAGCTGCCCAAGGCCCTCCACGACCTGTGCACCAGGCCCAACATCAGCGAGGCCCTGGTGCTGTCGACGTGCAACCGCACCGAGGTCTACGCGGTGGCCGAGCGGTTCCACGGGGCCTACGGCGACATCCGGGGCTTCCTGGCCGACTTCTCCTACCTGCCGCCCGACGAGTTCGCCGACCACCTCTACGTCCACTACGACACCGCCGCCGTCTCCCACCTCATGTCGGTGACCGCGGGGCTCGACTCCGCGGTGCTGGGCGAGAGCGAGGTCCAGGGCCAGGTGAAGCTGGCCTGGGAGCGGGCGCGGGCCGAAGGCACCGCCGGGCCCGCCCTCAACCTGCTGCTGCGCCACGTGCTGGAGGCCGGCAAGCGGGCCCGCACCGAGACCGGCATCGCCCGCCACATCGCCTCCGTCTCGCAGGCGGCGGTGGCCATGGCCGGCGAGCGCCTGGGCACGATCGCCGGGAAGACCGTGCTCGTGCTCGGGGCCGGCGAGATGGGCGAAGGCATGGCCGTGGCGCTGGCCGGCGCCGGTGCCGGCCGGGTGCTGGTGGCGAACCGGACGCCCGCGCGGGCCAAGGAGCTGGCGGCGCGGGTCGGTGGCGAGCCGGTGCCGCTGGCCGAGCTGCCCGACCGGCTGGCCGACGCCGATGTGCTGCTCACCTCCACCGGGTCCCGGGTGCCGGTGCTCGAGCAGGCCGACGTGGCGCCGATCATGGCCGCCCGTCCCCATCGCCCGCTGCTGGTGGTGGACATCGCCATGCCCCGCGACGTCGACTCCGGGGTGGGCGAGATCCCCGAGGTGACGCTGCTCGACATGGACGACCTGCGCCGGTTCGCGGCCGCGGGCATCGCCGAGCGTCGCCGCGAGGTGACGGCGGTCGAGGCCATCCTCAACGAGGAGATCGAGCGCTACCTGGGGGCGACGTCCGCCCGGGAGGTGGCGCCCATGATCGTGGCGCTGCGCGAGCGGGCCGAGACCGTGCGGTCCGCCGAGCTCGAGCGCTTCCGGGGCCGCTACGACGATCTCGATCCCCGCCAGCTCGACCTGGTCGAGGCCGTGACCAAGGGCCTGGTGGCCAAGCTGCTCCACCAGCCCACCGTGGTCCTCAAGGACGCGGCGGGCAGCGCCCGGGGCGACCGGCTGGTGGCCGCACTGCGCGAGCTGTTCGAGATCGAGGGCTAGGGATTTGGCAGGACGATGAAGCTCCGGGTCGCCACCCGGGGCTCGGCCCTCGCCCGCTGGCAGGCGGACCACGTCGCCGGCCTGCTGCAGAAGGCCGACCCCGGCCTCGACGTCGAGGTGGTCGTGATCGAGACCGGCGGCGACCTCCGGCGCGACGTGCCCATCTGGGAGCTGGGCGGCAAAGGGGTCTTCGTCAAGGAGATCCAGGCCGCGGTGCTGGAGGGCCACGCCCACCTCGCGGTCCACTCGGCCAAGGACCTGCCCTCGATCACCCCCGAGGGCCTGGTGATCGCGGCGGTGCCCGAGCGGGCCGACGTGCGCGACGCCCTGGTGGGCGCGGCGCTGGTCGACCTGGCTGACGGTGCGGTGGTGGCCACCGGGTCGCTGCGGCGCCGCGCCCAGCTCGCCGGCCTGCGCCCGGACCTGCGCTTCGAGGGGCTGCGGGGCAACATGGACACACGGGTCAACCGCGCCGGCCACGACGGCGTGGACGCGGTGGTCGTGGCCGCGGCCGCCCTCGACCGGCTGGGCTGGGGCGACCGCATCGCGGAGCGCCTCGAGGTGGACGTGATGGTCCCCCAGGTGGGCCAGGCCGCCCTGGCCGTCGAGTGCCGGGCGGAGGACGACGAGGTGCGCTGCGCCCTGGAGCGCATCGAGCACGGGCCCTCGCGCCGGGCCGTCGACGCCGAGCGCGGCTTCCTCGCCGAGCTGGGGGGCGACTGCTCGCTGCCCGCCGCGGCCTACGCCACCCTGGCGGGCGACAGCGTGCGGGTCCGGGGCCTGATCGCCACGGTGGACGGGACTCGCGTGATCCGCCACGAGCTGTCGGGGCCGGCCGCCGCGGGCGCGGCGCTGGGCCGGTCGGTGGCCCGCACCCTGCTGGACGAGCAGGGCGGGGCCGAGCTGCTGGGTGGGGCGTAGCGCTCCATGACGGTCCACCTGGTCGGGGCCGGCCCGGGCGATCCCGGGCTGCTGACGGTGCGCGCCCTGGAGGTGCTGCGGCGCGCCGACGTGGTGGTCTATGACCGCCTGTCGCAGGAGTCGTTGCTGGACCTGGCGCCCGAGGGCGCCGAGCGCATCGACGTGGGCAAGGCGCCCGGCCACCACCGGCTGGAGCAGGACGACATCAACGCCCTCCTGGTCGAGCGGGGTCGGAAGGGCGAGACGGTGGTGCGGCTCAAGGGCGGCGATCCGTTCGTGTTCGCCCGCGGCGGCGAGGAGGCGGCCGCGCTGGCCGCCGCCGGGGTGCCGTTCGAGGTGGTGCCGGGCATCAGCTCCGCCATCGCGGTGCCGGCCTACGCGGGGATCCCCGTGACGCTGCGCCATTCGTCCACCAGCGTCACCATCGTCACCGGCCACGAGGACCCGGCCGTGGGCGAGGAGGGCACGGTGGACTGGGAGGCGGTGGCCCGGGTGGGGGGCACCATCGTGATCCTCATGGGCGTGGCCCGCATCGGGCGGATCGCCGAGGCGCTGATCGCCGGGGGCCGGTCGCCCGACACCCCGGTGGCGGCGACCCAGTGGGGCACCCGGCCCGAGCAGCGCACCGTGCGGGGCACGCTGGCGACCATCGGGGCCGCGCCCCTGGGCTCGCCCTCGACCATCGTGGTGGGCGACGTGGCCGCCTGCGACCTGACCTGGTTCGAGAACCGGCCGCTGCTGGGCCGGCGGGTGGTGGTGACCCGGGCCCGGGCCCAGGCCGGCGAGCTGGTGGAGTGCCTGGGCGCGCTGGGAGCCGCGACCGGGGAGGTGCCGGCCATCGAGATCGTCGACCCCGACGACCGCGGGGCCGCGCTGGCCGCCGCGGTCGAGCGGCTGGGGGATTACGACTGGCTCGTCCTCACCTCGCCCAACGGGGCCCGGCGGCTGCTCGACGCGCTGGACCGGGCGGGCCGCGATGCGCGAGCACTGGGCGGCGTGCGGCTGGCCACCATCGGCCCCGGCACCGCGGCGGCGCTGGCCGAGGCGCGGCTGGTGCCCGACCTGGTGCCGCCCCGGTACGTCGCCGAGTCGCTGCTCGACTCGTTCCCGGATCCGCCCGGGTCGGGCGAGCCAAAGGGACGGGTGCTGCTGGTGCGGGCGGCGGTGGCCCGCGACGTCCTGCCCGCGGGCCTGGCCGCCCGCGGCTGGGACGTGGACGTGGTCGACGCCTACCGCAGCCAGCCGGTCCCGCTGTCGGACGCCCAGGCCAAGGCGCTGGCCGACGCCGAGATCGTCACGTTCACGTCGTCGTCCACGGTGACCAACCTGGTGGCGGCGGCCGAGGGCCGGCCGCTGCCGCCGGTGGTGGCCGCCATCGGCCCGGTCACCGCCGCGACCGCCCGGGACCACGGGCTGTCGGTGGCGGTGGAGGCCGAGGTCCACACCATCGACGGGCTGGTCGGCGCCCTCCTGGCCTGGGCGGCCGAGCACCCGGCGCCGGGCGCATGAGGCTGCCGGGCGCGCTGGTCCTCGACTTCGACGGCCTCATCCTCGACACCGAGACCTGCACCTACGACGCGGTGGTGGACATCTTCCGCGACCACGGCCTCGAGCTCGACCTGGCCCGCTGGCAGGCCATCCTGGGCACCGCCGACCGTCCCCACTGGACCGAGTGGCTGGCCGACGAGCTGGGCCGGTCCGTGGACCGCGACACGCTGGTCGCCCAGCGCGAGAAGGCCCGCATGGCGGCGTTGGTCACCCTGCCGCCCTGCGCCGGGGTGGAGGACCTGCTGGCCGCGGCGGCGGGCGCGGGGGTGCCGTGCGCGGTGGCATCGTCGTCGTCGGCCGAGTGGGTCGTGCCGCACCTGGAGCGCCTGGGGCTCCGGGACCGGTTCGCGGCGGTGGTCACGTCCGACGACGTGGGGGGCGACCCGCGGCGCACCAAGCCGGCGCCGGACCTGTTCCTCGCCGCGGCCGCGGCCGTCGGGCAGCCGCCCGCGCGCTGTGTGGTGCTGGAGGACTCGCCCAACGGCGTGCGGGCGGGGAAGGCCGCGGGCATGGCGGTGGTGGCGGTCCCGGGCCTGATGACCGCGGGCCTCGACTTTGCCGGCGCCGAACTAGTCGTTCCGTCACTAGTGGGCCTCGATCTCGTGCACCTCGGGGCGTTCGTGACGGGATAAGGTCGACCTCGCGCGGAACGGGCCGTGGTATCGCCCTTGTGTGTCGGTTGTGCTTGACTGTCAGACAACCGTTTCGGCCGCAGGGTGGCGGTCCGTGAGTCGCAGCTACGTGGAATGCACCAGGGTACCGAGGGGGCACCCGGTGGATAACTGGGCGGGGGGACAAGAGGCCGCGTGTCACTGCTGACCGTCAACAACGTGAGTGTGCGCTTCGGGGGTGTCGTCGCCCTCGACGACCTCACGTTCACCGTGGAACCGGGCGGGATCTGCGCCCTCATCGGCCCCAACGGCGCCGGCAAGACCACGTTCTTCAACGTCCTGAGCCGCTTGTACCAGCCCAACAGCGGCACGGTCACCTTCGACGGCAAGGACCTGCTGGCCACGCCGGCCCACAAGATCGTGCGGCTGGGCCTGGCCCGCACCTTCCAGAACGTCGCCCTGTTCCCGGCGCTCACCGTGCTGGAGAACGTCATGACCGGCGCGCACTCGCATGGCCAGGTCGGCTTCGGCCGCTCGATGCTGCGCATCGGCGCGGCCCGCGAGGAGCGCAAGCTGCGGCGCCACTGCCTCGACCTGCTGGAGCGCCTCGACCTGGCCGCGCTGGCTCACCGGCCGGTCGCCGGCCTGCCCTTCGGCACCCTCAAGCGCATCGAGTTCGCCCGCGGCCTCGCCACCGAGCCCAAGCTGCTGATGCTGGACGAGCCGGCCAACGGCCTCACCCACAGCGAGGTCGACGAGCTGGGCGACACGATCCGCTCGATCCGGAACCAGTTCGACCTCACGATCCTGCTGGTGGAGCACCACATGGCCATGGTCATGTCGATCTCCGACCACATCGTCGTCCTCGACTTCGGGCGCAAGATCGCCGAGGGCCCGCCCAGTGCCATCCGCAACGACCCCGTGGTGATCGAGGCCTACCTCGGGGCGCCGGCATGACCCACATCCTCGAGCTCGAGGGCGTCAGCGGCGGCTACGGGCACGCGCAGGTGCTGCACGGCATCGACCTCGGCGTGGAGGAGGGCCACGTGGCGGTGGTGCTCGGGGCCAACGGCGCCGGCAAGACCACCACGCTGCGGGCCATCTGCGGCGTCATCGGCGTGAAAGGCGAGATCCGCTTCGACGGCAAGTCGCTCGTGGGCAAGAGCCCCGAGGAGGTTTCCCGCCTCGGCATCGCCCACGTGCCCCAGGGCCGCGGCACGTTCAGCGAGCTGACCGTCGACGACAACATGCGCATCGGAGCCATCAACCGCAAGGACAAGGAGGTCGCGAGCGACCTCGAGCGCTGGTACACGGCGTTCCCCCGCCTGGGGGAGCGACGCAAGCAGGAGGCCGGCAGCATGAGCGGCGGCGAGCAGCAGATGCTCGCGCTGGCCCGGGCCATGATGGCCCGGCCCCGCCTGCTGTTGCTGGACGAGCCGTCGCTGGGCCTGGCACCGCTGGTGACTCGCGAGCTCTTCGCCCACCTGGGTGACCTCAACAAGGAGGAGGGTTTGTCCATCCTCGTCGTCGAGCAGAACGCCAACCTGGCGCTCGACATCGGCCACTGGGGCTACGTGCTGGAGGCCGGGAGCATCGCCGTGCAGAACACCGCCGAGAAGCTCCACGACGACGAGGCCGTCCGCAAGGCCTATCTGGGGTTCTGAGATGCGACTCGCACGCAAGCTCCACGACGACGGGCCGTCCGCGAGGCCTACCTGGGGTTCTGACTGATGCAGCTGTTCGTCGAGCAGGTCCTCAACGGGATAGCCAACGGCGTGGTGTACGGATCGGTGGCGCTGGCCCTGGTCCTCATCTTCCGCACCACCGGCGTCCTCAACTTCGCCCAGGGGGAGATGGCGCTGTTCGCCACCTTCATCTCCTGGAAGCTGACCCAGCAGGGCCTGCCGGTGGTGGGCGCCATCGCCGTCTCCATGGCCATCGCCTTCGTGAGCGGCGCGGTGATCGAGCGCGTGCTGATCCGCCCGGTCGAGAGCGCCCGCAGCCCGCTCAACGTGGTGATCGTGACGCTGGGCATGTTCCTGGCGCTCAACTCGCTGGTCCAGCTCATCTTCGGGACCGACCCGCAGTTCATGCCGTCCGCGTTCCCCTCGGGCGGCATCGAACTGTTCACCAGCAACGGTCGCACCGCCACCCTCCAGAACGGCACGTTGGGGCTCGTGCTCGTGCTCGTCGCCGAGTGCCTGGTGCTGTGGTTCATCCTCAACCGCACCAAGCTCGGGCTCATGCTGCGGGCGGTGGCGGCCAACCCCGAGTCCGCCCGGCTGCACGGCATCAGGGCCGGGTCCATGCTCATGCTGGGCTGGGCCATGTCGGCCGCCATCGGGGCGCTGGCCGGCTCGTTGGTGGCGGCCCAGCGCACCGGCTTCGACTCCAACCTGATGCAGACGGTCCTGGTCTACGCCCTCGCGGCCGCCGCGCTCGGCGGGTTCGACAGCCTGTGGGGCGCGGTCATCTGCGGGATCATCGTCGGCGTCGCCGACGCGCTCACGATCCAGTACCTCGATCCGCTCAACGGCATCGAGGTGGTGCTGCCCCTGGCGCTCATCCTGGTGGTGCTGGTGGTGTCGCCCCAGGGCCTGTTCGGCAAGCGCACGGTGGAGAGGGTCTGATGACGACCGACCAGACCGGCGCGGCCGTCGAGCCGATGATGGGCGCGGCGCCCCTCGAGCTCGAGGACGCGCCGGCCGAGGGCGCGCAGACCCTGTGGCCGCAGCTGCCGCGGCCGGTGTTCATCGCTCGGGTGATCATCGGCACGGCCATGGCCGCCGCAGCCCTGTACGCGCCGTTCTACTTCGACCCGGTCTACAACCGGCTGCTGTCCCAGGCCATCTACCTGGCCATCGCGGCCATGGGCCTGAACCTGCTGACCGGGTTCAACGGCCAGGTGTCCATCGGCCACGGCTTCTTCTATGGCGTAGGCGCCTTCACGTCCGCCCTCCTCATGGTCGACCACGGCTGGACGTTCGAGGCCACCATCCCGGTGGCGCTGGTGCTGAACGGCATCGTCGGGCTGCTGGTGGGCCTGCCGGCGCTCAGGGTGCGGGGCTTATACCTGGCGCTCGTCACCCTCGGCCTGGCCGTCCTGTTCCCGCAGCTGGCCACCAAGTACGTCGAGGGGACCGGCGGCGTGCCGCTGGTGCGGCCCCGGGCCCGCGACTTCGCGTCGCTGGTCGACTTCCTGGACGACGACCAGTGGGCCTACTTCCTGAGCCTGGCCATCATGGTCGTGCTGTTCCTGCTGGCCTGGAACCTGGTACGGGGCCGGGTGGGCCGGTCGATGATCGCGGTGCGCGACCAGGAGATCGCGGCCACCACGGTGGGCGTGAACCTGGCCGGCACCAAGGTGGCCACCTTCGCCGTCAGCGCGGCCTACGCCGGCGTGGCCGGCTCGCTGTCGGTCATGGTCGACCACGTGGCCGCGGCCACCAACCCCGTCTTCTACTTCCAGCGCTCGGTCGAGTTCCTGGTGGCCATGACCATCGGCGGCGCGGCCACGATCATGGGCCCCGCGGTGGGGGCGCTGGCGCTGGTGCTGCTGCGCCGCAACACCGAGGACCTGATCGAAGGCAAGGAGATCCTGGCGCCCGCCCTGTACGGCGCGGCCCTCATCGCGATCGTGTTCGTGCTGCCCGAAGGCCTGGTAGGAGGCGTCCGCCGCTTCCTCGCTTGGATCGGTCGGCGCTCGTCGGCGAAGGGAAGGCCGCCGACCCATCCCATCCCTGACGACAGCCAATGACCTAGGAGGGCCACAGCAATGTTGAGAGGTAGAAAGTTCCGTATCGCAGCGTCGTTGCTGGTGCTCGCGCTCGTCGGAGCGGCGTGCAGCGGGCGTGACGACGACAACGAGGCGTCGACCGACGAAGGCACTTCCGGCAACGGCGCCACCGAGTCCGGCATCGACACCGCCGACTGCGTCTCCGATCCCACCGCCGAGATCGAGGGCAACGAGATCAAGCTGGTGTCGAGCTTCCCGCAATCCGGTGCCACCGCGGCGTTCTCACAGGTCGCCCGCGGCTGGAAGGCCTACTTCCAGATGGTCAACGACGCAGGCGGCGTCGACATCGCCGGCAACACCTACACCATCACGTTCGAGGACAAGGACGACCAGTACAACGCGCAGCAGACGGTCGCCAACATCGACGAGCTGGTGGGCCAGGACGGCTCGAACGCCTTCGGCGTGTTCAGCGTCATCGGCACGGCCAACAACCTCGCCATCCGCCAGCAGCTCGGTGACCTGTGCGTGCCCAACATGTTCGCGGCCACCGGCTCGCCCGCCTGGGGCGATCCCACCTACCCGTGGACGCTGGGCTCGTCGCTGTCGCCCTACTCGCTGGAGGGCAAGGCGTTCGCCGACCTGCTCGGCGAGGAGAAGCCCGACGCCAAGGTGGCGATGCTGGTCCAGGACGACGACTTCGGCAAGGCCTACGAGGAGGGCTTCAAGGCCGCCATCGAAGGCACGGACATCGAGCTCGTCAAGGTGGAGAAGTACGCGACCGGCGCCACCGAGGTGTCGGCCCAGATCACCAGCCTGGCCGCCTCCGGGGCCGACGCGTTCTTCAACGGCGCCACCCTGCTGGCGTGCCCGGACGCGCTGACCAAGGCCGCGGCGGCGAGCTGGACCCCGATCACCTGGGTGTCCGCCACGTGCACGTCCAAGACCCTGATGGGCATCGCCGCCGCCAACGCCAACGGCGTGTACAGCTACACCAACCTCAAGGACCCGCTGAACCCGGACTGGGACGACGATCCGGCGATGATGGAGTACCGCGAGAAGGTGGCCCAGTACCAGCCCGACGCCGACCTCGACAACGGCATCGTGGCCTACGGGTGGACCCAGGGCGCCCTGCTGGTCGAGGCGCTGAAGGCCGCCGAGAAGCCGACCCGGCTCGCCGTCATGGAGTCGATCCACAACTTCGAGGCCTCCGACGTCGGCCTGTTGCTGCCGGGCATCACGGTCAAGACCGGTCCCGACGACGCCTACCTCGGCGAGGCCTACAACGTGATGAAGTACGAGTTCACCGCTCCCGATGCCCGTAACCACTTCGTCCTGGTGGGCGACGTGAGCGACGTCGAGGGCCAGACCGCCGACTTCACGCCCGAGGACCTGATCTCCACGGGCTGATCGCGATCCCATGTACTCCGTTCGGGGAGGGGTGTCCGCGGATGCCCCTCCCCGTTCGCGTCTATGGGTCGGGGCCGGTCCGGTCGTAACATCGGGGCTGTGAGCGAGCTTGTCGAGCGAACCAGAAACACAGTGCGTGACTCGGCCCCGTGGGCCGAGAGCTGGTTGCGCGCAGCCCGAAGGGCGCGCCAATGAGCTTTCCTCAGCGCCGGCTTCGCCGGCTCCGCCGCACGCCGGCCCTGCGCCGGTTGGTCGCCGAGACCCGGCTGTCGGTCGACGACCTGATCGTCCCGCTGTTCGTGCGCGAGAACATCGACGAGCCCCAGGCCATCAGCTCGCTGCCGGGCGTGATGCAGCACACCCGCGACTCGCTGCGCAAGGAGGTGCACGAGCTGGCGCAGGAAGGTGTGCCGGCCGTGATCCTGTTCGGCCTGCCCGCGGTGAAGGACGCCCAGGGCAGCCAGGCCTGGCACCCCGACGGCATCGTCCAGGTGGCCCTGCGCGACCTGCGGGCCGACATGGGCGACGACCTGGTGCTCATGGCCGACCTGTGCCTGGACGAGTACACCGACCACGGCCACTGCGGCGTGGTCGACGACCGCGGTGGGGTCGACAACGACGCCACCATCGACCTGTACGCCCAGGTCGCCGTGGCGCAGGCCGAAGCCGGGGCCGACGTGGTGGCGCCGAGCGGGATGATGGACGGCCAGGTGGCCGCCATCCGCGACGGCCTGGACGACGCCGGATTCGACCAGATCGCCGTCCTCGCCTACGGGGCCAAGTACGCCTCCGCGCTGTACGGGCCCTTCCGCGAGGCGGTCGACGTCACCATCGCCGGTGGTGGCGACCGCAAGGCCTACCAGCAGGACCCGCGCAACGGCCGGGAGGCGCTGGAGGAGATCCGGGCCGACCTCGCCGAGGGCGCCGACATGGTGATGGTCAAGCCGGCGCTGGCCTACCTCGACGTCCTCGCCACCGTCCGGGCTGAGGTCGACGTGCCGCTGGCGGCATACCACGTGTCCGGCGAGTACGCCATGGTGAAGGCCGCGGCCGAGCGGGGCTGGATCGACGGTCCCGCGGTCATGCTCGAGCACCTCACGGCCATCCGCCGCGCCGGCGCCGACATGATCCTCACCTACGCGGCCCGCGACGTCCTCGACCGCATCGAGCGCTGACTCGCCAGCTCGCACACGCGACGGCGATCGGGGGCGCTATCGCTAGCTGATCCCCTCCCAGTGCAGGCGAACCACCACCGGATCGTGGTTGCTGAGGCCGTTGCCCTCCGCGTCGCTGAAGCGTGAGCTCGGCACCTCGTAGGTGGTGGCCGACAGCTCGACGTGGTCGCCGCTGCGATACGCCATCTTGTCGACCGAGTCGTCCTGCTCGCAGGTGGTCACCGTGCAGGCGTCGGACAGGCCCAGCCGGTTGAGGAAGTCGCTCCAGATGGTGGCGTCGCCCACGCCCTCCGCATCGGGGTGGGAGGGATCGGTGTGGAGGTTGGTGTCGCCCGCCACCAGCACCGCTCGCCCCCCGCTGTGGCGCTCGATGTAGTCCCCCAGCTGCTGGAAGTCGTCGGCCTGGAGCTGCTGGTCGGTGTTGCTGCCCCCGGACTCGGCGTGGATGACGTACAGGTCGACCTCCACCCCGTCGGCCAGGATCAGCGTGCTGCGGAGGAACCCCTTGACCGCCAGGCAGTCGAAGGCACCCCCGTCGAGGGCGTTCCAACCGCCGTAGCAGCCGGTCCACGGGATCCGCTCGTTGCCGCGCAGCGGGTAGCGGGACAGCACGCCGAGCCCGTCACCCACCTGCACCCCGGGGCGCGTCGTCAGGTCGAGGCCGACGCCTTCGAGCCCGGGGTGAGCCCGGGAGCGGTAAGGGTGGGTGGCTTGGGCCCGCAGCTGCTCGTGGTAGTGGACGAAGTCGGTGAGGCCGGCCAGGCCTCGCCACCAGTCGTAGTCCTCCTGGGTGATCACCACGTCGTAGGCGTTGAGCAGCGGGCTCATGAGGGGGATGTTGACCCGCGGGTTGGTCTGGGAGAACTCCTGCGGGAGCCCGGCCACGTTGTAGGTCAGCACGCTGACCGTGCCGGTCTCCGCGGGCGGGTCCGCGCCCGAGCCGGAGCAAGCCGCGAGCGCCGCCACCAGTCCCCACACCGCCGCGCCGGCAACACGCTTCCCGAGGCCGGCCCCGAGCATCCCCACGTCCGCCCACAGTAGAGCTTCCGCCAGCCGCTCGGCTCCGCATGCGCAGAACAGCCCGTAGGCTCGACCGGTGCCTAGCAACAAGGATCTGTTCGCCCGCGCCGAGAGAGTCATACCGGGGGGCGTCAACAGCCCGGTGCGAGCGTTCCGGGCGGTCGGCGGCACACCGTATTTCGTGGAGCGGGCCGAGGGTGCCTACGTATGGGACGTCGAGGGGCGGCGCTACGTCGACTTGGTGCAGTCCTACGGGGCGATCATCGCCGGCCACGCCCACCCCGCCATCGTGGAGGCGGTGCAGGGGGCCGCGGTCGACGGCACCAGCTACGGGGCCCCCACCGCCCGCGAGGTGGCCCTGGCCGAGGAGATCTGCACCCGGGTGCCCTCCTGCCAGATGGTGCGGCTCGTCTCCAGCGGCACCGAGGCCACCATGTCCGCCATCCGGGTGGCCCGCGGCTTCACCGACCGCCCCAAGGTGGTCAAGTTCGCCGGCAACTACCACGGCCACGGCGACCTGTTGCTGGCCGAATCCGGCAGCGGCGTGGCCATGCTGGGTCTGCCGGGTTCGGCGGGCGTAACGCCGAACGCGGTGGCCGACACCGTCATCGCCCCGTACAACCAGGTGCCCACGCTCGACGACCGCACCGCCTGCGTGATCGTCGAGCCCATCGCCGCCAACATGGGGCTGATCCCGCCCGACCCCGGGTTCCTGCCCGGGCTGCGGTCCGAGTGCGACCGGGTGGGCGCCCTGCTGATCTTCGACGAGGTGATCACCGGGTTCCGGGTGGCCCGGGGCGGGGCGCAGGAGCTGTACGGCGTGGCGCCCGACCTCACCACCATGGGCAAGGTCATCGGCGGCGGCCTGCCCATCGGGGCCTACGGCGGCCGGGCCGACGTCATGGGGGTGGTGGCGCCGCTCGGCCCCGTGTACCAGGCGGGGACGCTGTCGGGGAACCCGCTGGCCACCGCCGCCGGCCTGGCCGTGCTCGACCTCCTCGACGCGCCCGCGTACGACCGGCTGGCGGCCCAGGCCGAGGCGCTGGCCGGGCACCTGCGTGCGGCGCTGGGCGACGCCGGCATCGCGGCCCACGTCCCCGTGGCGTCGAGCCTGGTCGGGCTCTACCTCGGGGAGCGCCTGCCCGCGGACTACGACGACGCCCGCCGGACCGACGAGACCGGCTACGCCCGGCTGTTCCACGCGCTGCTGGACCGGGGCGTGGCGCTGGCCCCCGGGGCCTACGAGGTGCTGTTCCCCGGCCTGGCGCACACCGACGAGGTCATGGCCGAGGTAGCCGAGGCCGCGGCGGCGGCTGCCGGTGCGGTGCGGTCGGCGCCCATCGCTGATAGGCAGTGAGGACGTGATGCTCGACGACACCCCCGACCGCCTCGGAGCGCTGGCCGGGCCCGCGGCGGAGGCCCTGGACGAGCTGGCCGACCGGGACGCGGTGGCCCGGACGTGGGCCGGCGACCACACGCTCTGGCGCGACGACCCCACCGAGATCTCGGACCGCCTGGGTTGGCTGCCGGTGGTGGCCGACATGGGTGCCCGCCTCAGCGACCTCGCCACCCGCACCCGGGCGCTGGCGGCCCCGGTCGACCACGTGCTGGTGGCGGGCATGGGCGGGTCGAGCCTGTTCCCGGAGGTGGTGGCCCGGCACGCGCCCACCGCCGCCGGCTCGCCCCGGCTCGCGGTGCTCGACACCACCGACCCGGCGGCCATCGCCCGGGCCGGCGCCGAGCTGGCGCCCGAGCGCACGCTGGTGGTGGCGGCGTCCAAGTCGGGCTCGACGCTCGAGACCCGCAGCCACCTGGCCTGGGCCTGGGACCGCCACCCCGATCCCGCCCGCTTCGCGGTGATCACCGACCCGGGCAGCTCGCTGGCCGCGCTGGCCGCCGAGCGGGGCTTCGCCGCCACGTTCGAGAACCCGCCCGACATCGGGGGCCGGTACTCCGCCCTCTCGCTGTTCGGCCTCGTGCCCACGCTGCTGGCGGGCGCCGACGCCGCCGCGCTGCTGGCGTCGGCGGCGTCCATGTC
>JBKPRV010000130.1:0-2742 GCA_046734715.1 Actinomycetota bacterium
ATCTTGGACATGCGTTTCGCGACCTCGTGGGAGTGGCGGCAGAGCGGCTCCGGCGCCAACTTGTATTGGACTTGTACAGGTTAGTCGGCGACCGCCTCGAAGGCGAGGGGCTAGGATCTGACGCACCGTCAGATATCGACCGGGGGGCCGGCATGCTGGATCTCATCATCCGCGGGGCGACCGTCGTCGACGGGACCGGCGCGCCGGGCCGAGCCGGCGACATGGGCGTCGCGGGCGGACGGGTCGTGGCCGTGACCGATCCCGGGGGGATCGAAGACCCGGCGCACGCCACGCTCGAGGCCGCCGGCCTCGTGGTGTGCCCCGGCTTCGTCGATCCCCACACCCACTACGACGCCCAGCTGTTCTGGGACCCGTTCGCCACCCCGTCCAACGTCCACGGCGTGACCTCGGTGGTGGCCGGGAACTGCGGCTTCACCCTGGCCCCGCTGCGGGCGGCCGACGCCGACTACCTGCGCCGCATGATGGCCCGGGTCGAGGGCATGCCCCTGGCCGCGCTGGAGCAAGGGGTCGACTGGGGCTGGGAGAGCTTCGGCGAGTACCTCGACCGGCTGGACGGCCGCATCGGCGTCAACGCCGGGTTCATGGTCGGCCATTGCGCCCTGCGCCGTTACGTGATGGGGCCCGATGCGGTCGGCCACGAGGCCACGCCCGATCAGCTCGACGCCATGGTCGCCCTGCTGCACGCGTGCATCGACGCGGGCGGGCTGGGGTTCAGCACCACGCTGTCCTCCACCCACAGCGACGGCGACGGCCAGCCGGTGGCGTCCCGCCATGCCGGCCGCGACGAGTTGCTGGCCCTGTGCGGCGCGGTGGGCGAGCACGCAGGCACGTTCCTGGAGGGCGCCTTCGAGGGCGGTCTCGACCGCTTCAGCGAGGACGAGGTCGAGCTGGTGGCGGCCATGTCGGCGGCCGCGGGCCGGTCGATCAACTGGAACGTGCTGACCGTCGACTCGGCGGCCCCCGACCGGGTGCCCCGCCAGCTGGCGGCGGCCGACCGGGCGGCCGAGCTGGGCGGGCGGGTGGTGGCGCTCACCATGCCGGTCCTCGTGCCCATGAACATGAGCTTCGGCTCGTTCTGCGCCCTGTGGCTGATGCCGGGCTGGGGCGACATCCTGCGCCTGCCCCCGGCCGAGAAGCGGGCGGCGCTGGCCGACCCGGAGGTGCGGCGCGGCATGGTCGAGCGCTCGCACAGCGAGGAGGCGGGCGTGTTCCGCCGCCTCGCGGGCTGGGACCGCTATGTCATCGGCGACACCTACTCGGCCGCCAACCAGGGCGTGACCGGGCGGATCGTGGGTGACATCGCCGCCGAGCGGGGCCAGGACCCGTTCACCACCCTGGTCGAGATCGTGACCGAGGACGACTTCCGCACCGTGCTGTGGCCCATGCCCACCGACAACGACGACGAGTCGTGGCGCATGCGCCAGGAGGTGTGGGGCGACCCCCGGGTCATGCTGGGCGGCTCGGATGCGGGCGCCCACCTCGACCGCATGTGCGGCTCGTCCTACACCACCCGGCTGCTGGCCGACTGCCTGCGGGGCCGCCAGCTGACGTCGCTCGAGCGGGCGGTGCAGATGCTCACCCAGGAGCCGGCCGCGCTGTTCGGCCTCGTCGACCGGGGCACGCTGGTCCCCGGTGCCCACGCGGACCTGGTCGTGTTCGACCCCGACACCGTGGGCGCGGAGCACGCCCGCCTGGTGGACGACCTGCCCGGCGGCACCGCCCGGCTCACCGCGGGGTCCGAGGGCGTGGTCCGGGTCTACGTAGGCGGCGTCGCGACGGTCGAGGACGGCAAGGCGACCGGCGCCACCCCCGGCCGCATCCTCCGCTCGGGCCAGGACACCGTCACGGTCCCCACCCGCTGACCAACGTCCGGCAGAATGCCGGGCATGGAGTCACTGTCCCCCTCCGCGCTTGCCAGTGAAGCCGGGGCGGTGCTGGACGACGTCGTGGCCTTGCGGCGTGACCTGCACCAGCACCCCGAGCTGGCGCTCGACCTGCCTCGCACCCAGGCCCGGGTGCTGGAGGCGCTCGACGGCCTGCCGTTGCGGGTCGCCAAGGGCCGGCGCCAGACATCGATCGTGGCCGACCTCGACGGCGACCGGCCCGGGCCGACCGTGCTGCTGCGGGCGGACATGGACGCGCTGCCCATGCCCGAGGACACCGGGCTCGAGTACGCCTCGCAGGTGGCCGGGGTCATGCACTCGTGCGGGCACGACGCTCACACCGCCATGCTCGTGGGGGCGGCCAGGCTGCTGGCCGACCGGCGCGCCGACCTGGCGGGAACGGTGCGGCTGCTGTTCCAGCCGGGCGAGGAGGGCGCGGGCGGGGCCGCCGTCGCCCTGGACGAGGGCCTGCTGGCGGCCGATGGGGATGGCCGTGAGCCGGTGTCGTGGGCCTTCGCCATCCACCAGTCGCCGTCCATCCCGTCGGGCCTGGTCGGCTGCAAGGCCGGGGCCCTGCTGGCGTCGGCCGACGAGCTGCACATCCGGGTGCGGGGCCGGGGCGGGCACGCGTCCATGCCCCACCATGCCAACGATCCCATCCCGGTGGCCTGCGAGATCGTGCAGGCGCTGCAGACCTGGGTGACCCGCCGGGTCGACGTGTTCACCCCCGCGGTCGTGACCGTGGCCCGCATCCGGGCCGGCTCGACCAGCAACGTGATCCCCGAGACCGCCAGCCTGGACCTGTCTCTTATACACATCTGACGCTGCCGACGATCTC
>JBKPRV010000131.1:0-9192 GCA_046734715.1 Actinomycetota bacterium
GCCTTCGGGGTGTTCAACCCCGCGGTCGTGATCCCGCTGGTGGCGGAGGGCTGGACGCGCACCGACGCCACCACGCTGTGCGCCACGCGGACCGAGGGCGCCGTCGGCCAGCTGCAGCGCATCCTGGGCGAGAAGCCGGCCGGTGTGGACCGGGCCAACGAGCTGCTGGCGCGGGCGGTCGAGCCGCTCCGGCCCGAGGGCAAGCCGCTGTACGGCGGCCAGGCGTCGCTCGGCCTGCCGGGGTCACCGCTGGCCGACGCCTGGCGCCGGGCCGACATGCTGCGGGAGTACCGGGGCGACGCCCACATCGCGGCCTGGACCACCGCCGGGCTCGACGCCACCGAGATCGGCCTGCTCACCGAGCTGTACTGGGGCCTGCGGATGCGCACCTACATCCGCACGCGGGCGTGGTCGGACGCCGACCTCGACGCGGCCGAGGCCCGTCTCGCCGACCGGGGGCTGGTCGACGGGGGCGCCTTGACCGACCAGGGCCGGACCGAGCGCGAAGCCATCGAGCGGGCGACCGACCGGCAGTGCCGCCCGTTCATCGAGGCTCTGGGCAACGACCTGGACGAGCTGCTCGGCATCCTGGAGCCATGGGGGCGGGCGATCCGTGAGGCGCACGGCTACCCGGCCTCCGGCCCGCACGACCTGGCCCGCGCCTCGAGCTGATCGGAGAACACGAGATGACCATCGCCCGGTCCGGAGATGCGGGGACGAGCCCGTTCGACACCAGCCCGTTCGACATCAGCATCGTGCCGATCACCGCGTCGGACGACGAGATCCGCGGCTACCTGGCCGAGGCCGAGGTCCCGCCGCTGCTGCCCGCCATCGCCTACGCCACCGGCGACCTCTCGCTGCTGCGTGACGACCTGCGGCCCGATCCCCTGCTGGTAGCCATGCCCCAGGGCGGCATGACCGAGGACCAGCTGGCGGCGGCGCGGGAGCTGGCCGCGGAGGCGCTCATCCGCTTCCGGGACGGGGGCTCGACCCCCGCTCCGCCGCCGCCGGACGACCTGCTGCTGCGGATCATGGAGCACGCGGTCGGCGGGGCCGAGATGGCCGAGTACCTGCCGCTGCTGGAGGAGGAGCTGGCCTACCGGGGGGAGGACCGCCGGGCCCCGGGGTGGCACAAGGCCGAGGTGGCGCCGGACGTCGACTTCAAGGTGGCGGTCATCGGCGCGGGCATGTCCGGCCTGCTCGCCGCCCACCGGCTGCAGCAGGCGGGCGTCGAGTTCGTGATCCTGGAGAAGGACACCGAGGTCGGCGGCACCTGGTACGAGAACACCTATCCCGGGTGCCGGGTCGACAACCCCAACCACAACTACAGCTACGCCTTCGCCCAGCGGCACGACTGGCCGCTGCATTTCTCCACCCAGGACGTGCTGCTCGACTACCTGCAGCACTGCGCCGAGGCGTTCGGACTGCGGCCGCACATCCGCTTCGGGACCGAGGTCGTCTCTGCCACCTGGTCCGAGGCCGACGCGCACTGGACGGTCCAGGTGCGCAGCGGCGACGGTGAGGAGACGCTCACCGCCAACGCCGTGGTCAGCGCGGTGGGTCAGCTGAACCGGCCGCGCTACCCGACCGAGATCGAGGGGTACGGGTCCTTCGCCGGCCCGGCCTTCCACTCGGCCCGCTGGGACCACGACGTCGACCTGGCGGGCAAGCGGGTGGCGGTTATCGGCACGGGGGCGAGCGCGGTGCAGTTCATCCCCGAGATCGCGCCGGTGGTGGGCGAGCTGCTGGTGTTCCAGCGCACGCCGCCGTGGCTGGCGCCCACACCCGACTACCACGACGAGGTGGAGCCCGGCCAGCGCTGGCTCTACCGGCACGTGCCGTCCTACAGCGAGTTCAACCGCTTCTGGATCTTCTGGCGCATGGGCGACGGCGCGCTGGAAGCGGTACGGGTCGACGAGGCGTGGGAGCCGAAGGACCGCGCGGTGAGTGCGGCCAACGACCTCGGCCGGATGATGTTCACCGCCTACATGGAGGCCGAGTTCGCCGACCGCCCCGACCTGCTGGAGGCGGTCCTGCCCACCTACCCGGTCGGCGCCAAGCGGATCCTGCGCGACAATGGGATCTGGCCCCGCACGCTCAAGCGCGACAACGTCCGGCTCCTCACCGACGGCATCGCCGGGATCACCCCTGGCGGCATCGTCACCGCCGACGGGGTGGAGCACGAGGTCGACGTGCTGATCTACGGCACGGGCTTCACCGCCTCGGCCTTCCTCACGCCCATGCAGGTCACGGGGCGCGACGGCGTCGACCTGCACGAGCATTGGGCCGGCGACGCCCGCGCCTACCTCGGCATCACCGTGCCCGGCTTCCCCAACCTGTTCTGCCTCTACGGCCCCAACACCAACATCGTGGTGAACGGCAGCATCGTGTACTTCTCCGAGTGCGGAGTGCGGTACATCCTCGGCTGCCTGGGCCTGCTGCTCCGCAGCCACAAGCAGCGGCTCGACGTCCGCAAGGACGTGCACGACGAGTTCAACGAGCAGGTCGACGCCCAGAACCGGGCCATGGCGTGGGGCCGGTCGGACGTCAACACCTGGTACAAGAACGCCCGCGGGAGGATCACCCAGAACTGGCCGTTCACCCTGCTCGAGTACTGGCAGCGGACTCGGCAGCCGGACCCGGAAGACTTCGTGCTGTCCTGAGCCCGGGGCGCTCCGGGCCGCCTTCGAGGGGCAGCTGGACGGTGAAGGTCGAGCCGCGCCCCGGCTTGCTGGTGGCGGTGACGGTGCCGTCGTGGGCGGCCACGATCTGGCGGACGATGGCGAGCCCCAGGCCGCTGCCGCCGGTAGCGCGGCTGCGTGAGGGGTCGCAGCGGTAGAAGCGGTCGAAGACGTGGGGCAGGTGCGCAGGGGCGATGCCGACGCCGGTGTCGTGCACCGCGAGGACGACGGTGCCGGCGGCCGCGAGCGCGGTCACCGTGACCTGGCCGCCGGGTGGCGTGTACCGGAGCGCGTTGCCGACGAGGTTGACGAGCACCTGCCGCAGGCGGTCGGGATCGCCCATGATCGGCACCGGCTGGGGGGCGTCGGCCTCGAGCCGCACCCGGGCCGCGGCCGCGGCGCCGCGTTGGGCCACCACCACCGCCTGGACCACGTCGGCGGCGTCGAGCGCCTCGCGGTCCAGCGTCAGCCGCCCGGCGTCGGCCAGCGCCAGGACCTGGAGGTCGTCGACCAGCTGGCGCAGGGTGGTGGCGTCGTCGAGCAGGGAGGCGATGAGCGCGTCGTCGAGCGGGACCACCCCGTCCTGCGCCGCCTCCAGGTAGCCCTGGATGTTGGCCAGCGGCGAACGCAGCTCGTGGGCCACGTCGCTGACCATCGCCCGGCGCTGCCGGCAACTGGCCTCCAGCGAGTCGGCCATGGCGTTGAAGGCGTGGGCCAGGCCGCCCACCTCGCACCGCCCTCGGCGCCGCCCAGCTGGTCGGCCGCCAGGCACCGATCGCCCTGGCGCCCAACGAGCCCGAGACGCTCCAGGCACGGGTCCCGCCGTCGGTGGCCGGCGTCCAGGCTCGGGTCGCCGCCGACGTCAACGCGCTGTTCCTCGTGCTCGGGGGCGTGGCCTTGCTGGTGGGCGCGCTCGGCATCGCCAACGTGACGCTGCTGTCGGTGCTCGAACGGGTGGCCGAGATCGGGCTGCGCCGGGCGCTCGGCGCCACCCGCCGGGACGTGGCCGCGCAGTTCCTGGTGGAGAGCTCGGCGGTGGGGCTGCTGGGCGGGCTGGTGGGCACCGCCGCGGGCGTCGTCCTCCCCGTGGCCGTGTCGGCCGCGAGGGACTGGACGCCCGTGCTCGACCTGCGGCTGGCCGCGGGCGCCCCGCTGCTGGGCGCGGTCATCGGCCTGGCGGCCGGGACCTACCCTGCCTGGCGGGCGTCGGCGGTCCACCCGATCGACGCGCTCCGCAGCGCGGGCTGAGGTCGACTGTGCTCCTGTCGCCGCGCCGGCTCCCCCGAACCCCGCGCTGGGTCGCGTAACATCCCAGCGTGATCGGCGGCATCCCCGGCTAGCGATGCGCGGTCGGCTCTCCCATACGGTCCTGGCTGTCGCGCGACTGTGCCGGCTGGTGGTGCTGACTGTCCTCGTCACGCCCCTGCTGCTGGTCCGCAACCTGTTCGGGCCCACCTTCGGGCCGCGGGTGCTGCGCTGGTACTTCGAGGCCTGCGGGGGCGGGTACGTGAAGATCGGCCAGCTCCTGGCCACCCGCTACGACCTCCTGCGGGCCGAGTACACCGACGAGCTCGGCAACCTGCTCGACTCCCTGCGCCCGGTGCCCACCGACAAGATCACCGCCGAGATCGAGCGGGCCCTGGGCATGCCGGTCACGGACGCGTATGCGTCGTTCGACGCGCACCCGCTGGCCACCGCTTCGCTGGCCCAGGTCCACGGCGCCGTGCTGCCGAACGGCGACGACGTGGTGGTCAAGGTCCTCAAGCCGAGGATCGGCGAGCAGGTCCGGGTCGACGTGGTGTTCCTGCGGCTCACCGCCCGGATGCTCGACCTGCTGCCCGTGCTGCGGGGACTCGACGTGAGCAGCCTGATGGACGAGCTGGCGCGGACCGCCATCGAGGAGCTCGACCTCGGCCGCGAGGCGATGTACACGGCCTACCTCCACGAGCAGATGGCGAGCGACCCCATCGACCACTACGCCCCGCGCGTGTACCGCGAGCTCTCCCGCCGCAACGTGCTCACCCTGGAGCGCATCCGTGGCGTCACCGTGCGGGAGATGCTGGCCGCCACCGCCAACCACAACATCTTCCGCCTCGCGGCGTGGTCGGCCCGCGGCATCACGCCCCGCCGCACCGCGGTGATCCTCCTGCGGTCGGTGCTGGAGCAGACCATGCGCTACCGGTCGTTCAACGCCGATCCCCACCCGTCGAACCTGATCGTGAGCGACGGCGGCACCCTCAACTGGGTCGACTTCGGCGCCGTCGGCTGGATCGACGAGCGCCAGTGGGATCAGCAGATGCGCCTCCGGGACGCCATCGCCCACGAGCAGATCCACGGGGCGTACCTCGCCGTGGTGGACGGCATGGAGCCCCTGCCCTACGGGGACCTGTCCCGCTTCGAGCAGGAGATCAAGCGGATCATCAGCGACTTCCTGATTGCGTCGCGTGACCCGTCGGCGCCGCTCAGCCAGAAGAGCACCGGCGCGTTCCTGCTCAAGACGCTGGCGGCGCTACGCCGCAACCGCCTGCCCATGACGTCGAGCACGGTGCAGCTCTACCGGACGATCCTGATCGCCGACATCGTGATGCTGCGCCTCTATCCCACCATCGACTGGCGGGGCCACCTCCGACGCTTCCTCCGTGACCTCTCTACCGACCTCCTCGAGCGCGCCGTCTGGGACCCGGCCAGCTCGCCCTACGCGTGGTACCGGGTGGCGCGAGCGCCGATGGCCGCGGCGGAAACCGCGGAGTGGGTGATGCGGCGCCTGCCCGACATCGGCCGCCAGACGCTGCGCACGCTGTCGTCCGCCGAGCGCATGATCCCCTACACGCTCCGGCTGTTCCGCCGCCTGTCGGTGGCCGCGGTCCTGGGCGCCATAGGGCTGTGGGCGATCAAGCCCGAGTTCTCGGGTGAGGGGTCGTTCAGCCGGTTCCTGCTGCGGATCGAGGACAACCCGTGGCCGGTCATCGGGATCGGCCTGTTCGCCGCCCTGGTGTTCAGCAACCTGTTGCGGAGCATGCAGGGCGAGGCCGGGTGACCGCGTGACCGCCTAGGACTTCGCCGCGGACTTGGCCGGGGCCGCGGCCTTGGCGTTGGCCTCGGCCGCCTTCAGGCGCTGCACGACCAGGTCGGCCAGCCGGTCGTAGTCGAGCTCCGCGACCGCGTCGCCGCCGGCGTTGCCGTCGGCGACCGCCCGGGCGCGCACGCTCCACCCGTCGGACATCTGGCGGACGACGTTCGCCATCTCCTCCAGCAGCCGGGCGTTGGCCCGGATCATCCCCGCTACCGACCGCCCCATCAGGTCGGGGAAGCGGTCCGTGCCCCGCAGCTCGTGCGAGAACGCCTCGGACGCCTCGGTGAAGCCGTCCACCACCCCTCGGGTGAGGAGCGTCGAGACGTCGTCGAGCTCGTTTGCCAGCTCCTCGCCGGTCTCTGTGCTGGTCGACATTGGCCTCTTCCTTCCGCCTATGGGTGACTCCAGCATCGAACCGATCGTGGCCTGGCGCCTACGACGGCAGAGCCTTCGGACCCCCGCAGACTACCCCGGAGTCCTACGAAGCGTCACCGCCCCATTGGGACTATGCGACTGCGACCGCTTTCATCTCCAGGTGCATGCCGGGGACGAGGAAGCCGGCGACGATCACCGATGTGCTGGCCGGGAGGTGGCCGGCCATCAGCTCACTGCGCACCCGCTGGAACACCGGGTACACCTCCTCGTGGTTGCCGGCGAGGTACGTGGTCATCTCGACCACGTCCCTCAGCGTGGCTCCCACCATGCCCAGCGACGCCTCCAGGTTGGCGAACGCCTGACGGACCTCCACCTCCACTTCGGGCGAGATCTCGAGCGTGTCCGGGTCGATGCCGAAGGCACCGGCGGTGTACACCGTCGATCCCACCCGCACGACGAGCGAGAAGCCCAGCGCGCCGTCGAAGGGATCGATCCTCTCGATCACAGGTCCACCCATGGCCGCGGAGCGTACCGTCAGCCGATGTCGACGCCCGGCGCGCGGCTCTCCATCAGGAGCCGCCAGGGTGGGCGGCCGCCCGCGCGGGCGGCGCGCGTCGGCCGAAGTATGCGCTGCTGCATGACCGCCTCCGGTGGTGGGGTCTACGGTCATTGACGCATCCGTTGGTCCATCCCACCAGGGCCGTTGGTCCCTACGGCGGTCCCTCGCAGGCGGCCTCGACCGCCGCCAGCAGTTCGCGCTGGCGGGCGGCCGGGAGGAAGGCGGCGGCGATGCCGTTGGCGACCAGGGCGGCCACGCCGTCGACGTCGAGCGCGGCGGTCGCAGCCACCGCCCGGTACTCGTCGGTCAGGGTGGGGGCGAACAGGTGGGGGTCGTCGCTGTTGACGGTCACCACCACGCCGGCCTCGATCAGCTTCCCGACCGGGTGCTCCGCCAGCGACGGCACCACCCGGGTGCACACGTTCGAGGTCGGGCACACCTCGAGCGGGATGGCGGCCTCGGCCAGGTGGGCGACCAGCCGCGGGTCCTCGATCGCTCGGATCCCATGGCCGATGCGCGCCGGCTGCAGGTACCGGACCGCCGCCCACACGCTGGCCGGCCCCTCGCCCTCGCCCGCGTGGGGCACGCCCGGCAGCCCCGCCGCCCGCGCCGCGGCGAATGCGGGCGCGAACGCGGCACGGTCGATGCCGGCCTCAGCCCCGGCCAGCCCCAGCGCCACCAGTCCGTCGGGCGGGTCGTCGAGCGCGTCCCGCAGCGTGGCGCGGGTCGCCTCGTCGCCGTATTGGCCGGGGATGTCGTAGATCCACGCCAGGTCCACCCCGCGAGCGGCGGCCCGGGCGCGGCCCTCCGCCAGCCCCGAGGCCAGCTCGCGGTGCGTCAGCCCCACGCGCTCGTGCATGTAGGGCGTCACGGTGAGCTCGGCGTAGACCACCGACTGGCGGGCCAGGTCGGCCGCGCAGCCGTCGACGATGAGCGCGACGTCCTCGGCCGTGGTGACGAGGTCGTTGACCCGCTGGTAGACGGCGATGAAGTGCCCGAAGTCCCGGAAGCGGAACAGCTCGGCCAGTGCGGCTTCGTCCGAGGGCACGCCATGGTCGGGATGCCGGGCCGCGAGCGCGGCGACGGTGGCCGGCGAGGCGGATCCGACCATGTGGAGGTGCAGCTCCACCTTGGGCACCGCGGCCAGGAAGCGATCGAGGTCGGCGTCCATCAGGTCTCCTTCACGAAGCGGCCACGCTTGACCACCGCCGCCACCGGGTCGAGGCCCATCCAGTACACGATCTGGGCCGGCTGGTCGGCGTCCCACACCACCAGGTCGGCGAGCGCGCCGGGTGCGATGGTCCCGATCTCGCCGGCCCGGCCCAGCGCCCGGGCGGCGTGGACGGTGGCGCCCGCGATGGCTTCGGTCACCGTGAGGCCGAACCGGGTGCAAGCCAGGTGGAGCGCCAGGGGCAGCGAGACCAGGGGAGCGGTGCCCGGGTTGCAGTCGGTGGCCACCGCCATGGGGACCCCCGCCGCCCGCAGCGCCTCGACCGGGGGCACCGCCTCGTCCCGCAGCACGTAGGCCGCGCCCGGGAGCAGCACGGCCACCGTCCCGGCCGCGGCCAGGGCGGCCACACCGGCCGGCGAGGTGTGTTCGAGGTGGTCGGCGGAGAGCGCACCGTGCCGGGCGGCCAGGGCGGCGCCGCCGCCATCGCTGAGCTGGTCGGCGTGCAGCTTCACCGGCAGCCCCAGCCGGGTGGCGGCCGCCAGCAGGCGGTCGAGCTGACCGGCCGTGAAGGCCATCCGCTCGCAGAAGGCGTCGACCGCATCGGCCAGGCCTTCGGCCGCCACCGCGGGCAGGACCTCGTCGCACACCCGATCGAGGTAGCGGTCGGCGTCGCCCTCGAGCTCGGGCGGCACCACGTGGGCGCCGAGGAAGGTCGTCACCACGTCCACCGGCACCCGGTCGGGGATGCGGCGGGCGACGCGCAGCATGCGCAGCTCGGTGTCGAGGTCGAGCCCGTAGCCCGACTTCACCTCGACGGTGGTGACCCCCCGGGCAGCGAGGGCCGCCGCCCGGGCGACCGCGCCGTCCAAGAGCTCGTCGTCGCCGGCCGCGCGGGTGGCCCGCACGGTGGCCGCGATGCCGCCGCCCGACGCGGCGATGGCCTCGTAGCCGGCACCGGCCAGCCGCTGCTCCCACTCGCCCGAGCGGTCACCACCGAAGACCAGGTGGGTGTGGCAGTCCACCAGGCCCGGCGTGACCAGGCGCCCGCCGGCCGACCAGGTCTGCTCGGCTGCCCCGGGGACGCCCGACGCGGGGCCGGCCCAGGCGATCCGCTCGCCGGCCACACCGATGGCCCCGCCTCCGGCGATGTCGGTGATCAGCAGGTCCCACATCAGGGCACCGCGGCGATGGCCGCCCGCAGCGCGGCGGCCACGTCCAGTCCGCGGTGCACGCCTCCCCGGACGACGTGCCGGCCGCCCACCACCACGTCCGTCACGTCCGCGGCGGTGGCCGCTGCCACCAGCATGGGGACCGGATCGTCGAGGTCGATGCC
>JBKPRV010000132.1:0-2258 GCA_046734715.1 Actinomycetota bacterium
ACCGCGGTGAGCTGCTCGCCGGTGAAGGGGCAGGCGATGGTGGCGACGTTGGCCGTGCAGCCCACGAGATCCGTCCCGGCGTAGCCGCGCAGCACCGCGAACGGCAGCCCCGAGGCCCCGGCCACGTAGCGGTTGGCCATCCCGGCGTGGCTGTGCTCCTCCAGCTCCAGCGGCTGCGGCCAGCCGTTCTCGACCGCGTCCCGGAACCGGTGGAGCGAGCCGACGCCGGGGTTGCCGCCCCACGAGAACACCAGCTTGCGGGCGCAGCCCATGCCGATGAGCTGGTCGTAGACGATGTCGGGCGTCATGCGCACGAGCGTCAGGTCGCGCCGGCCCTGGCGGATGATCTCGTGGCCCGCGGCGTGGGGGATGAGGTGGGTGAACCCCTCCAGGGCCACGACGTCGCCGTCGTGCACGTGGGCCGCCACCGCGTCGTGGAGGGTGGTGATGGTGGCCACGCCGTCAGCCCCTCGGGTACCAGGGTGGGATGTCGGCGTCCACGTTGACCCACACCGACTTCGGGTCGGTGTAGCCCCGCATGGCCTCGAAGCCCATCTCGCGCCCGTATCCCGACTGGCCGACGCCGCCGAAGGGCGAGCCCGGGCTCACGCGCTTGTAGCAGTTCACCCACACCATGCCGGCGCGGAAGGCCCGGGCCAACCGGTGGGCGCGGGACAGGTCCCGGGTCCAGAGCCCGGCGCCGAGGCCGTAGTCGGTGCTGTTGGCCACCGCGACCGCGTCCTCGTCGCCGGCGAAGGTGGACACGGTGACGAACGGCCCGAACACCTCCTCGCGGCACACCCGGGCGGTCGGATCGGCACGCACGACGGTCGGCAGCACGTAGCAGCCCCGGTCCAGCGCGGGGTCGTCGGGCGCCCGGCCGCCGGCCAGCACCTCGCCGCCCTCGTCCTCGGCCACCTTGACGTAGGACAGCACCCGGTCGCGGTGCTCGGGTGAGGTCAGCGGGCCCATCTCGGTGCCGGGCGCCAGCGGGTCACCCACCCGCAGCGAGCGGGCCAGCGCCAGGAAGCCGTTCAGGAACTGGTCGGCGATGGCCTCGTGCAGCACCAGCCGGGACCCCGCGATGCACGCCTGGCCCTGGTTGTGGAAGATGGCGAACGCCGAGCCGTTCACCGCCGCGGGGATGTCGGCGTCGGCGAACACCACGTTGGCGCCCTTGCCGCCGAGCTCGAGGTGGATGCGCTTCAGGTTGCCGGCGGACGCCTCGACGATCGAGCGCCCGGTGCGGGTGGAGCCGGTGAAGCTCACCTTGTCGATGCCCGGGTGGGCGGCGATGCGGGCGCCGGCGTCGTGGCCGTAGCCGGGGACCACGTTGACCACGCCCGGCGGGAGGCCGACCTCGACCATCAGCTCGCACAGGCGCAGCGTCGACAGCGGCACCAGCTCCGACGGCTTCATCACCGCGGTGTTGCCGGCGGCCAGCGCCGGGCCCAGCTTCCAGCTCGTGAACATGATGGGGAAGTTCCACGGCACGATGTGGCCGACGACGCCCACCGGCTCGGGCGTCACGTAGTTCAGGAAGCCTGCGTCGACCGGGATGACCGAGCCCTCGAACTTGTCGGCCAGGCCGGCGAAGTAGCGGTAGGTGGCCGCGGTACGCGGCACGTCGAGGAGCGAGGTGTCCTTCAGCGGGTGGCCGGTGTCCGTCGATTCCAACCGGGCCAGCTCGTCCGCATGGTTCTCGATGGCGTCGGCCAGCCGGGCCAGCAGCCGACCCCGCTCGGCCGCGGGCGTCGCCGCCCAGGCCGGGAAGGCCGCCCGGGCGGCGTCCACGGCCAGGTCCACGTCGGCGGCGCGCGCCTCGGCGACTTCGGCCAGCAACGACCCGTCGTGCGGGTTGCGGACCTCCACGGTGCCGCCCTCGAGCGCGTCGACGAACTCGCCCCCGATGAACAGCCGGGTCTGCACGTCAGAACTCGACGGCGGTCTTCGGCGCCTTGCCCTCGGCGATGAGCTCGGGCAGGGCGGGCGAGCCGTTCTCCCACACCAGCAGCATCGCCCGCTTGGGCGAGTAGCCCTGGTGGCGGATGTCGGCCGGCATGGCGGCCACGTCGCCCGCCTTCATGACCACGTTGGCCCGGGGCGCCCCCGTCTCGCGGTCCTCGACCTTCCAGTGGATCTCGTCGGAGAGCTGGACGAACCACTCGACCCGGTCGTTGCCGTGGATGATCGGGAGGATGAACTCCTCGGTGGTGGGGCAGTACAGGCTGTCCTTGCACACCGACACCACCGACGGG
>JBKPRV010000133.1:0-7988 GCA_046734715.1 Actinomycetota bacterium
CCGTCGCCGTCATCGGCCGGGCCGCCCCCGTCGCTCCGGGCGGCCTCGACCGCCACCTCCTCGGCCACCTCGGCCGCGACCTGCGCCACCTTCCCCGCGGCCTTGGCCACCTTGCGGGCCTCGCTCACCGCCCGGCGGCTGGTCGGGCCGCGCACCGGGGTGCGCTCCATGAACACCCAGCCCACATGGGGCACGGGCTTCCCACCGAACAGCCGGCCGCGGTCGAACAGCCAGGGGTACTCGCCGTGGAACTCCTGGAAGGAGTCGTTGGACAGGATCGCCGCCCCGGCGCGCCGGGCGATCTGCAGCACGAACGCATCGCCCCGGCCTATGGCCCCGGCCGGCGGGGTGATCAGCTCGTTGGCGTTGACCGCGTCCTCGTAGGTCTGGCGCTCCTTGCTGTCGATGCGGTTCGGGAACGTCGCGTCGACGACCACCGTCACGTACGTGGGCGAGTACTCCTCCACGAACGCCTGCACCGCCTCGTCCAACTGGGCGAGGCTGGGCGTGTCGCGACCCTCGGTGGCGATATTGGAACCGTCGATGATGACGTGCTTGATCTTCATTGCGGGCTGCATTCAACCAAATGAACTGAGACTCCGGCGGACGGTCCCCGCTACGGTGCCCGGCGATGACCACCTCGACCGCCGAGGTCACCGACCTGCTGCAACTCCTCATCCGCAATGCCTGTGTCAACGACGGCACCCGCGGATCGGGGAACGAGACCCGCAGCGCGGACCTCCTGGCAGGATACTTCGACGGCTCGGGGGTGGACGTCGAACGCTACGAGCCCTCGCCCGGCCGGACCAGCCTGGTGGCCCGCATCGAGGGTAGCCGCCCGGAAGCGCCCACCTTGCTGCTCATGGGCCACACTGACGTGGTGCCGGCCAACGCGGAGCGCTGGCAGCGCGATCCCTTCGGTGGCGAGCTGGTCGAAGGCGAGGTCTGGGGCCGGGGCGCGGTCGACATGCTCAACCTGACCGCCTCCATGGCCGTCGCCACCCGGCGCCTCGCCGCCTCCGGGTTCCGGCCCGAGGGCACGCTCATCTTCCTGGCGGTGGCGGACGAGGAAGCCCTGGGCACCTGGGGCGCCGAGCACCTTGCCCAGCACGAGCGCGACGCGGTGACGGCCGACTACGTGATCACCGAGTCCGGTGGCATCCCGGTGCCGGGCGGGGACGGCGCCGTGCGACTGCCGGTGCTGGTGGGCGAGAAGGGCTCGTGCTGGACCACGCTGCGGATCACCGGCACCCCCGGGCATGCGTCCCAGCCCTACGCCAGCGACAACGCCCTCGTCACCGCAGCCCAGGTCGTCCAGCGCCTGGCCGACTTCCGGCCCGAGACGCGGATCCACGACGCCTGGCGCCGGTTCCTGGGCGGGATGGGATACCCCGACGAGGTGACGGCTCCCCTCCTGAACCCCGACACCTTCCTCGACGCCCTCGGGACGCTCCCGACCGGCATGGCCCGCGAGTTCCACGCCTGCACCCACACGACCATCGCCCCCACCGTGGTCCACGGGGGGACCAAGACGAACGTCATCCCCGACTGCGTGGACGTCCAGCTCGACATCCGCACGCTCCCGGGCCAGTCCGTGGACGACGTCCGCGCCCTGCTCGACGAGGCGCTCGGCGACCTCGCCGGGCGGGTGGAGATGGTCGAGGTCCACGATGACCCAGCCACCGAGTCGCCGGTGGACACCCCGCTGTGGGACTCGCTGTCCCGCATCAGCCAGGCGTTCTACACGGGCAGCCACCTGGTGCCCCTGCTCAGCGTGGGTGCCACCGATGCCCGCTTCTTCCGGCGCCTGGGCGTGACCTCCTACGGCTTCGGGATGTTCAGCGAGAAGCTCACCTTCGAGGACTACAGCCGGATGTTCCACGGCGACGACGAACGGGTCGACGTCGACTCGCTGCGGCTGTCCACCGAGCTGTGGGAGGCCGTGGCCCGGGATCTCCTGGCCGGCTGACATGTCCATCCGCGCCGTCATCTTCGACGTGGGGGGCGTGATCTCCACCAGCCCGTTCGAGGCCTTCGCGCGCTACGAGGCGGACAACGGCCTGCCCGACGGCCTGCTCCGGGGGCTCAACGCCACCAACTCCGACTCCAACGCCTGGGCCCGGCTGGAGCGCAGCGAGGTCGACCTGCCCACCTTCGCCGCCCTGTACGAGGCCGAGGCGGCCGCGGCCGGGCACACGATCGACGGCCTGGCCGTGCTGGCCCTGCTCAGCGGCGACATCCGCCCCGCCATGGTCGAGGCGGTGCGCCGCTGCCACGAGCGGCTGAAGACCGCGTTCCTCACCAACAACTTCGGCGTCGCCGACGGGGCCGGTCCGTGGAACGGCGTGCGGGCCGACGTCGACGTGATCGTGGAGTCGAGCCGGGTGGGCCTGCGCAAGCCCGACCCGGCGATCTACCGGCTGGTGTGCGACGAGCTGGAGATCGAGCCACACGAGGCCGTGTTCCTCGACGACCTGGGGGTCAACCTCAAGCCCGCTCGGGCCCTCGGCATGACCACGATCAAGGTCGTGGACCCCGACGCCGCGTTGGACGAGCTGGAAGCGGTCGTCGGCTTCGCCCTGCGCTGACGAAGGTGCCATTGTGCGGTCCATGCACATGAGGGGGGCGCTGGCGATCCTGCTGGTCGCCGCACTGGCGTGTGGGGGCGGCGACGGCGGGGACGACGACGCCGGGGAGCGCGACACGGCCCAGGGCGACTCCACCGCCACCGACGAGGAAGGCGTCGCCAGCCCGGCCTGCGACCTGCTGACCACCGACGAGGTGTCCGAGCTGTTCGGCCACGCGGCCCAGGTGGTGCCGGGCGAGGCGGGGTCGGACGCGGTGGCCGCCAACTGCCTCTGGGAGGCCGAGGTCGGCGAGGCGGACGCGCCGACGCTCTACCAGCTCCAGCTGTCGGTGTTCACCGGCGGGAGCCGGCTCGATCCCAACCAGTGGGGCGGCACGCCCGAGCCGCTGGACGGCCCCGGTGAGGACGCCTTCCTGGTCCGCAGCGGTGGCGACCTGGGGACGACCGCGGGCTACCGCGACGGGGACACCACCGTGTTGCTGCACTACGGGATCCTGCTGGGCGAGGACGCGCCGGATCCCGCCCAGCAGGCCGACGAGGTGGCCGCCCTGCTCGGCTCGATCGACGAGCGGCTGTCTACCGGTTGAGCGTTCTCAGCCGGTCGCCTGCAGCGACTCGTACTCCTCGCCGGTGTCCTGCCAGTCCTCGAACTGGATGACGCCCATCTCCGTGAACTTGGTGCGCAGCCAGCCGTCGCCCGCGTCGAGCAGGCCCAGCTTCTTGCAGTTGGGCACGATCTTGGAGAACAGCATCTGCTGGAACATGCCCCGGCCCTCGTCCTGGAGCACCAGGGGCAGGATCTCGGCGGGCTTGATCCCCATGCGCTCCCACACCTCCTGCTGGAGGAAGCGGTCCCGCATGCGGATGGCGGCCTCGAAGGCGAACTCCTGGCGCTCGCGCAGCTCGGCGTGGCTGAGCTCGGCGTAGTACTCCTTGAGCGACAGCACGCCGAAGGCCACGTGGCGGGCCTCGTCGGACATCACGTAGCGCAGGAGCTGCTTGAGCAGCGGGTCCGGGGTCATCTGCTGCATGAACCCGAAGGCGGCCAGTGCCAGGCCCTCGACCATGATCTGCATGCCGAGGTAGGTCATGTCCCAGCGGCTGTCGTTGATGATGTCGTCGAGCAGCATCTTCAGGTGGGCGTTGATCGGGTAGTACCCGTTCTGCTTCTCCTGGAGGTACTTGGCGAAGACCTCGACGTGGCGGGCCTCGTCCATGACCTGGGTCGACGCGTAGTACTTGGCGTCGATCCACGGGACCGTCTCGACGATCTTGGCCGTGCAGATCAGCGCACCCTGCTCACCGTGCATGAACTGGCTGAGCGTCCAGTTGTCCGACTCGATGGACAGCTTGATGAAGTCGTCCTCGGTGAAGTGCTCGAGCGGGGTACCGGCGACGTCGGCCTGCATGCCGGCGAACTGGAGGCGCTGCAACGCCGCGTTCTTCTCCAGGTCCACATCCGTGTCCCAGGGCAGGTCGGTCTCGCCGTTCCACTGGGCCCGCTTGGCCTTCTCGTAGAGCTTGTTGAGCGCGGGCCGCGCGCCCTTCTCGTAGTCCCAGGTGAAGATGGCGTCGGCGTTGTCCTGGACCACGTGGATGGCCTCGTCGACGTCGGTGTTGCTCACCGCGAGGATCGCCTCGAGATCGTTGATCTCTGCGCGCCCGATGATCTCGGCGTTGGCGGCGTACTCGTCGAGCGCCATGGAGCCCCCTAGGTGGGTCGGCCGGTCTGAATAACGAGCATTATCGCCGACTGGCCCACGACGGTGTAAGGCGAGATTTGGTGACGTTCGTCACCCCACCGGCAGCAGGTCGGGAATAGAGGTCCCGTCCGGGGCCGCGACCACTCGCGGGCGCACGGTAGCTACCGTGCCGCACCAGGGCCCGATCGACATCGGCGACGTGGTGGTGCCGACCGAGCCGTACCTGCTCGGCGTGGCCGAGGCCCAGGCCATCAACACCGACGGCTGACCCCGAACCCTCGGTCAGACCGAGAGCGCGGCGTCGAGGATGGCGTCCTGTTCCTGGACGTGGATGGTGTGAGACCCGGTGGCCGGCGAGCCCGATTCGAAGCGGCTCACGCGCATGACGGTGTGGCTGCCGCCGAACCGTTCGGTCAGGCGGTCCTGGGCGAAGGCCCAGGCGCCCATGTTGGCCGGCTCCTCCTGGAGCCAGACCAGCTCTTGGGCGGCCGGGTAGCGCGCCACCACCTCGTCCAGCCGGTCGTACGGCCACGGGTAGAGCTGCTCGACCCGCACCACTGCCACCGGCGCGCCGCGCTTGTCCCGCTCGGTGAGGGCCTCCTGGCCGATCTTGCCCGAGCAGAGGACGACGCGCCGCACCGCCGCAGGGTCGCCGACCCGCGGGTCGTCGAGCACCTCCCCGAACGAGCCTCGGGTCAGCTCCTCGATGGGCGAGCGGGCGGAGCGGGCCCGTAGCAGCGACTTGGGCGTGAACACCACGAGCGGCTTGCGCACGTCGCGGAGCATCTGGCGCCGCAGCAGGTGGAAGTACTGGGCCGCGGTGGTGGCGTTGGCCACCTGCATGTTGTCCTCGGCGCACAGCGTGAGGAAGCGCTCGATGCGGGCCGAGCTGTGCTCGGGGCCCTGCCCCTCGTAGCCGTGCGGCAGCAGCATGACCAGGCCCGAGGTCTGGCCCCACTTGTCCTCGGCCGCCACCAGGAACTGGTCGATGATGGTGCTGGCGCCGTTGACGAAGTCGCCGAACTGGGCTTCCCACGCCACCAGCGCGTTCTTGTTGGCCACCGAGTAGCCGTACTCGAAGCCCACGGCCCCGTACTCCGAGAGCAGCGAGTCGTAGATCCAGAACTTGCCCTGCTCGGGACCGAGATGGGCCAGCGGGGCCCACTCCCGCCCGTTGGTGTGGTCGACCAGCACGGCGTGGCGCTGGCTGAACGTGCCCCGCCGGGTGTCCTGGCCCGCCAGCCGGATGTCGGTGCCCTCCAGCAGCAGCGAGCCGAAGGCCATGGCCTCGGCCGTGGCCCAGTCGACCTCGCCCTCGTCGCGGACCATCTTGTCCCGGGACTCGAACTGCTTGAGCAGCTTGGGATGGACGTTGAACTCGTCGGGCCAGCCGGACAGCGCGTCGTAGACCTGGTCCAGCACGGCCCGGTCGACACCGGTCTCCACGTGGGGCAGCACGCCCACGGCCGGCGGCGGCTCCGCGGCCCGCAGGTTGGCGGGCGGGGCGGACTGGCGGGTCTCGTCCAGCGCCTGCTGGAGGCGCTTCTGGTAGTCGTCGAGCGCCTGCTCGGCCTCCTCCAGCGACAGCTGGCCGCGCTTGACCAGGGACTCGGTGAACAGCTTGCGCACCGAGCGCCGGTCGTTGATCTTGGCGTACATCAGCGGCTGGGTGTAGCTGGGGTCGTCGCCCTCGTTGTGGCCGTAGCGCCGGTAGCTGACCATGTCGATGACGACGTCCTTGCGGAAGCGCTGCCGGTAGGCGTAGGCCAGCCGCGCCACCCGCACGCAGGCCTCCGGGTCGTCGCCGTTGACGTGGAAGATGGGCGCCTGGACGATCTTGCCCACGTCGGTGCAGTAGAAGCCCGACCGGGCCGACTCGGGCGTGGTGGTGAAGCCGATCTGGTTGTTCACCACGATGTGGATGGTGCCGCCCACCCGGTAGCCCTTGATGTCGCTCATGTTGAGCGTCTCGGCCACCACGCCTTGGCCGGCGAAGGCGGCGTCGCCGTGCATGAGGATGGGCAGCACGGAGAAGGCCTCGGGGTCGTTGATCTCGTCCTGGCGGGCCCGGACCATGCCCTCCACCACCGGGTCGACCGCCTCGAGGTGGCTGGGGTTGGCGGCCAGCTCGACGTCGATCTCCCTGCCGGCCCGGCTGTGGAACTTGCCCACCTGGCCGAGGTGGTACTTCACGTCGCCCGAGCCCTGCACGGCCGTGGGGTCCAGCGTGCCCTCGAACTCCTTGAACACCTGGTCGTAGTTCTTGCCCACGATGTTGGTGAGCACGTTGAGCCGGCCCCGGTGCGGCATGCCCATGACCGCCCCGGCCAGGTGGTCGTCGGCCGCGCACTCCAGGATGGCGTCGAGCACCGGGATCAGGCTCTCGGCCCCCTCGATGCCGAAGCGCTTCTGGCCGATCCACTTGGTGCCGAGGAAGCGCTCGAAGGCCTCGGTGGCGTTGAGCCGCTCCAGGATGTAGCGCTGGTCCTCGGTGTCGAGCTGCTGGGCGGAGGGGCTCTCGACCTGCTCCTGGATCCAGTGCTGCTCGTCGAGGTCCTGGATGTGCATGTACTCGATGCCGACGGTGCGGCAGTAGGCGTCGCGCAGCACCCGGAGGATCTCGCTGAGCGGCAGCTTGTCCCGACTGCCCAGGCCACCGGTCAGGAACTCACGGTCCAGGTCCCAGATGGTGAGCCCGTAGGTGGCGGGGTCGAGCTCGGGGGCCATGTGCGGCTCTTTCCACCGCAGCGGGTCGAGGTCGGCGATGAGGTGGCCCCGCACCCGGTAGACGCGGATGAGCGTGGCCACCGCCATCTGCTTCTCGAGCATGGTCTGCTCGTGGTCGATGGGGTTGACGTCGCGGCGCCACTGGACCGCCTCGTAGGGCACGCCCAGGCTGCCGAAGATGTCGTCGTAGAAGCCGTCCGTCCCCAGCAGCAGCTCCTCGACCCGGCGCAGGAACATGCCCGACTCCGCGCCCTGGATGATCCGGTGGTCGTAGGTCGAGGTGACGGTGATGACCTTGGAGGCGCCCAGGTCGGCCAGCAGCACGGGATCGGCGCCGCGCCATTCGGCCGGGTAGTCGATGGCCCCGACACCCACGATCGTGCCCTGGCCCTGCATGAGCCGGGGCACGGACTGCTTGGTGCCGATGGTGCCCGGGTTGGTGAGGGTGACCGTGGCGCCCGCGAAGTCGTCGACGGTGAGCTTGTTGGACCGGGTTCGGCGGATCAGCTCCTCGTAGGTGCCCCAGAACGCCCGGAACTCCATGGTGTCGGCGTCGCGGATGACCGGGACGACCAGGCTGCGGCTGCCGTCGGCCTTCTCCAGGTCGACCGCCAGCCCGAGGCCCACGTGCTCGTGGCGGACGATGCGGGGCTTGCCGTCGTCGCCCTTGACGAACGTCGAGCCCATGGTGGGCATGGTCTCGGCGATGGCCCGGACGATGGCGAAGCCGATGATGTGGGTGAAGCTGACCTTGCCGCCCCGGGTGCGGCCCAGGTAGCCGTTGATGACCTTGCGGTTGACCTCCAGCAGCTTGGCGGGGATGTCGCGGAAGCTGGTGGCCGTCGGGACCCGGAGGCTGGTCTCCATGTTCTCGACGATGCGGGCGGCCACGCCCCGCAGTGGATCGCCCGGCTGCTCGGCCTTCTCCGTGGGCGCGGCCGGCGCCTGGGCCGCGGGGGCCGGTGCAGGCG
>JBKPRV010000134.1:0-7169 GCA_046734715.1 Actinomycetota bacterium
ATCTCGGGCTGGTCGAACGCGTGGAGGAACCGGGCGCCGGTCGCGGCGGCGTGGGCCCGCGAGGCCGCCAGGGCGTCGTCGTAATAGCCGGGGACGACCTCCACCGTGGCGCCGAGCGAGCGCAGCCGGTCGAGCTTGGCCGGCGCGCTGGTGGCGGGGACGAACACGGTGGCGGGCACGCCCAGGCGCCGCGCGGCATAGGCCACGGCCACGCCGAAGTTGCCCCCCGACGCGGCCACCACGCCCACCGGCGGTGCCTCGCCCAGCAGGTAGAGGTGGGCGCCACGGGCCTTGAACGAGCCGCTGTGCTGGACCAGCTCCAACTTGAGCACGAGCGGCGCACGTCCGGGGATGCCCAGGTCGGCCCGGTCGACGGTGACCACCGGCGTGGTGCGGAGGTAGGGAGCCAGCTGCTTGGCGGCGGCCCGGATGTCCTCACGGGAGGGCAGCGTGGGTTCGGTCACGCGCGGATTGTCGTCGCTCGGCACCGGCGGCGCCCGTGGATTGGCCGGCCACCCGAGGAATGGTGTGCCCGATGACACCCCCCGCCGGCAAGGAGGCCCAGGTAGCGTCGAAAGGGCGGTAATTCCCCCTTGCCGCGCCGAGCCCCCGTCCCGCACCTCGTGGAGGCCCTGTGTTCGCTCGCCTGGGGCGCTGGTGCTACCGGCGCCGTTGGATGGTCGTGATCGCGTGGATCGTGACCCTCGTCGTCGGCTTCACCACCCTCAGTGCTCTCGGCACCGAGTCGCGCTCGGAGTTCGGCTTGCCCGACGTCGAGTCCAAGCGGGGCTCCGACATCCTCGACGACCACTTCGGCGGGTTCGGGGCCGGGTTCGGCGGCTCCGTGGTGTTCCGGGCGCCGCAGGGGGTCGACGACCCGACCGTGCGCGCGGCCATGACCGACGCGTTCGACCGCATCGCCCAGCTGGGCGACCTCGAGATCACCAGCCCGTACACCCCCGAGGGCGCCCGGCAGATCGCCGCCCAGGGCCCCGAGGCGGGCAAGGTCGCCTACGCGAGCATCGACCTGCCCTCGGACATCACGGGGGAGGAGGCGACCGCGCTCGCGAGCGACATCAAACGCCAGCTGCCGAAGGACCTCGAGGGCGTCCAGATCGAGCTCGGGGGCGGCATCTTCGCCGACTTCGAGGCCCCCTCGTCCGAGGCCATCGGCGTGGGCTTCGCCATCATCATCCTGGTGCTGGCGTTCGGGTCGGTGCTGGCCATGGGCTTGCCCATCAGCGTGGCCCTGGCCGGGATCGGGGTCGGCTCGGTGCTGGTCGGCTTCCTCGGCCACCTCGTGTCCATGCCCGACTTCACCTCGATCCTGGGCGTGATGATCGGCCTCGGCGTCGGCATCGACTACGCACTGTTCATCGTCACCCGCTTCCGGGAGAACCTCCACAAGGGCTACGACCTGGAGCGCTCCACGGTCATCGCCATGGACACGGCCGGCCGGGCCGTGCTGTTCGCGGGCACCACCGTGGTGATCTCGCTGCTCGGCATGCTGGTCATGCAGGTCAGCTTCATCACGGGCCTGGCGCTCGGCACCGCCGCCGTGGTGGCCACCACGCTGGTGGCCTCGCTCACCCTGCTGCCCGCCCTGCTCGGCTTCGCCGGCCGGCGGGTCGAGATCACCCGCTGGCGGGGCCTGATCGCCGCCGGCCTGGTGGCCGTGGCGCTGGTGGGCATCGGCCTGGGCGTCGGGGCCCTGGTCATCGCCCTCCCGGTGGCCGTGGTGGTGGTGCTGGCCGCGTTCGCAGTGCGCCCGCTGCGCCGCGAGGTGCCCCGCCGGGCTCGCCGTCCCGTCCGTGAGACCATGGCCTACCGCTGGAGCCGGCTCATCCAGCGTCGCCCGTGGCCGGCCGCCATCGGTGGCGCACTGGTGCTCGTCCTGCTGGCCCTGCCGGTGCTGGGCCTGCGCCTCGGCTTCTCCGACGAGGGCAACTACCCGGAGGACACCACCACCCGCAAGGCCTACGACCTGCTGGCCGACGGCTTCGGGCCGGGGTTCAACGGACCGCTGGTGCTCACCTCGCTGATCCCCGACAATTTCGACCCCGCCGCGCTCGACCGGGTGACCGCGGCCCTGAGCGAGGCCGACGGCGTGGCCTTCGCCAGCCCCGCCGTGCCCGACAACCCCGACGACCCGGCGGCGGTCGTGTGGCAGGTCATCCCCACCACCGCGCCCCAGGACCAGGCCACCACCGACACCGTGGCCCACCTGCGCCAGGACGTGCTGCCGGCGGTCACCGCGGGCACGGGCCTGGACGTGGCCATCACGGGCCAGGTGGCCGTGGGCGTCGACTTCTCGGACTACCTGGCCGACCGGCTGCCGGCGTTCTTCGGCGCCGTGCTGGCCCTGTCGTTCCTGCTGCTCATGGTGGTGTTCCGGTCGGTGCTGGTGCCGCTGAAGGCCGTGGTCATGAACCTGCTGTCGATCGGTGCCGCCTACGGCATCGTGGTGGCCGCCTTCCAGTGGGGCTGGGCCGGCCCGCTGCTCAACATCGACAGCGCCCCCATCGAGCCCTTCATCCCCATGATGCTGTTCGCCATCGTGTTCGGACTCTCGATGGATTACGAGGTCTTCCTACTTTCCCGCATCCGGGAGGAATGGGACCGGACCGGCGACAGCCACACCTCGGTGGCCGACGGACTGGCCACCACGGCCCGCGTCATCACCGCCGCCGCCCTGATCATGGTGTTCGTGTTCGGCAGCTTCCTGCTCGAGAGCGACCGGGTGGTCAAGCTGTTCGGCGTCGGCCTGGCCACCGCCGTGCTGCTCGACGCCACCGTGGTCCGCATGCTGCTGGTGCCGGCCACCATGGAGCTGCTGGGCGACCGCAACTGGTGGCTGCCCCGCTGGTTGGCCCGCATACTGCCGCGCATCCAGGTCGAGGGCCACGAGCTCGAGGCCGAGGTGGACGAAGGCGAGGGCGAGCGAGAGCTCGAGCCCGTCTGAGCGGCTCCGGCGGGGAAGCAGGTATGGCTCCCCAGGCTTGAGGGCACCCCTCTCCCGAACATTTGTCGCAGCGGCCGCCGCCGTTGCTCCGGACGGGAGAGTGCCACGTGCTTGGTTTCATCATCATGCTGATCGTCATCGGCATCGTGGCGGGCTACATCGCCCGCTTGCTGGTGCCGGGGCGCGACCCGATGTCGTTCGTGCAGACGGCCGTGTTGGGCATTGTGGGGTCGTTCATCGGTGGCTTCCTCGGCTATGTCCTGTTCGGCAAGGACCCGGGTGAGGGCGCCCTTCAGGTGTCGGGCGTGATCGGCTCCATCATCGGCGCCATCGTCGCCCTGTTGATCTACAACGCGGTGTCCCATCGCCGAGGCGGCTGGAGCCGGCGGGGTGGCGTAGGCCGCGGAATCTGACCCGACCCGAACCGAACTCCCAAAACGACAACACCCTCGGGCGTCACACGGAGCGTCCGGGGGTGTGTCGCGTCTCGGCCCGGCGTGGGGCATGATGCAGCGTTCGAAAAGTCCAGAGACGTGGAGGTAGATCGATGGCGATCTCCGTAGGCGACAAGGTCCCCGACGTGAAGCTGATGACCATGACCGCCGAGGGTCCCCGCCCGGTGCAGAGCGGCGAGGTGCTCGGCTCGGGCAAGGTCGTGCTGTTCGCGGTGCCGGGGGCGTTCACGCCGACGTGCTCCGACCACCACCTGCCCGGCTTCGTGCTGCGGGCGGACGACATCCGGGCCAAGGGCGTCGACACCGTCGCCTGCGTCGCCGTCAACGACCCGTTCGTGATGGGCGCCTGGGGTCAGGTCCAGAACACCGAGGGCGCGGTGACCATGCTGGCCGACGGCAACGGCGAGTTCACGGCGGCCATGGGCCTCGAGCTGGACGGCTCCGGGTTCGGTCTCGGCACCCGCTCCCAGCGCTACGCGGTCATCATCGAGGACGGCGTGGTGACGGACCTGGCGGTCGAGTCCAAGCCGGGGGTCGACGTCAGCTCGGCCGACTCGGTGCTGGCCAAGCTCTGACCATCCGCCGGAGGCGTCACCGGCGGGAGTCACGGGCCGTGTCAGGATGAGCGCGGTGCAGAGCACACCGGCGGTGGCGCCACCTGGCGTGACCAGCGACAACAAGGAGGTGGGCGTGCTGGCCGGCGTGGTCGTGTCGGTCTCGCCCCGCCGGCGCGTCCGCTCGCAGGCCGACGTGGTCCGCCTCATCGTCGGCCTGGCCCTGGTGGGCGTGGGCGTGTTGGTCGCCACCTGGCTCCGCAACACCATCGGCGGCGCGGAGGAAGACCTGGTCGACGTGTACGAGCGGGTCCCCGACCGCTTCGCCGAGGTGCTCACCGGCCTGGCCGTCGTCGGGGCCGGCCTCGTGCCGTTGGTGGCACTGATCGTGCTGGTGGTGCGGCGGCGCTTCCGCCAGGCGGCGGCGCTGCTCACCGGGGCGGTGGGGGCGGGCCTGGCCATGGCGTGGCTCACGGACTTCCTGGCCTCCCAGGGCGTGATCGCCGCGGTGGACCCGAACACCGACCGGGTGGTCGAGCTCACCGACCCGGGCTTCGCCACCTCGCCACTGATCGCCGCGGCGGTGGCGCTGGTGATCATCGCCGCGCCGTGGGTGTCCCAGCAGTGGCGCCGGGTGCTGTGGACCGGCGTGGTGCTGCTGGTGGTGTTCCGGGTGGTGTCCTCGACCGAGGCGCCGCTCGACATCGTGGTGGCCATCGCGGTCGGCATGGCGGTGGGGTCGCTGGCGCTGCTGGCGTTCGGCACCGAAGGCTCCGACCCGGAGGCGCCCGAGCTGGTCTCCATGCTGCGCACGGTGGGCCACGCCTCCCGCATAGAGCAGCTGCCGGGCAACAGCCCGCTGGTCTACCGGGTCGACCTGGTGCGGGGCGGCCCGCTGGAGATGCGGGTGCGCACCGCGCACGACCGCAGCGAGGTGCTGCTGGAGCAGCTGTGGCGCTCGGCCTGGCTGCGCCGCTGGGTCACCGACCGGCCCTACGACACGGTGCAGCGCCGCATCGAGCACGAGGCACTGGCCCAGCGGGCGGCGGCGGACGCGGGCGCCCGGGTGGCCAGCGTGAAGTCCATCGTGGCCTCCGCGAACGGCTCCGTGGGCCTGCTGGAGACGGCCACCGACGGGGTGCTCGCCTCCGAGCTGCCGCCCGACCAACTCGACCCGGCCATGCTGCGCGACGTCTGGCACCAGGTGGCCGCGCTGCACCGCGATCGCATCGCCCACCGCAACCTGGGCCTGTCCCATGTGGTGGTCATGCCCGACGGCGGCGCGGTGCTGCGGGGCTTCGACGGGGCCGCGCTGGCCGCCTCCGACCGGGACCTGGCGCTGGACCGGGCCCAGTTGCTGGTGTCGACCGCCCTCGAGATCGGCGCGCCGGCGGCGGTGGACGTGGCCGTGGAGGCGGTGGGCCAGCAGGCCGTGCTCACCGCCGTTCCCTACCTCCAGCCGCTGGCTCTACCCGCTCCCACCCGGCGGGCCTGGCGCTTCAACAAGGAGGTGCTCGACGCGCTGCGGGAGGCGGTGCGGGACGACACCGGGGTCGAGCCCGCGCCGCTGGCTCGCCTCGACCGGGTCCGACCCCGCACGGTGGTGTCGATCGTGGCGCTGGCGGGTGCCTTCTACTTCCTGCTGCCGCAGCTGGCGAGCCTCGACGACTCGGCGGAGGCCGCCAGCCAGGCCAACTGGTGGTGGCTGGGCCCCATGGTGGTGGGGGCGGCGGCCACCATCGGCTTCGCCGCGCTGGCGTTCGTGGCCTCCGTGCCCGAGCCCATCCCGTACCTGCCCGCGCTGCGCATGCAGCTGGCCTCGTCGTTCGTGAGCCGCATCGCCCCCGCCAACACCGGCTACCTGGCCATGGGCGTGCGCTTCCTGCAGCGCTCGGGCCTAGACCCGGGCGCGGCCGCGGCCGCGGTCGGGTTGTGTGCGCTGACCGGCTTCGTCGTGCACCTGTCGCTGCTGGGCGGGTTCCTGGCGTGGGTGGGGTCCAGCGACGTGGGCTTCTCGCTGCCCGAGGCGAACACGGTGTTCATCGTGATCGCGGTAGCGGTGTCGACGGCCGGGCTGGTGATCCTGGTCGTGCCCGCCCTGCGCCGGCGTATCCTCCCGCCGCTGCTGGTCCAGATCCGCAACGCGGTGTCGTCGGTGGCCGACGTGCTCACGTCGCCCCTGCGGGTGATCAGCCTGATCTACGGGCAGGTCGGGATCACGATGTCGTTCATCCTCACCCTGGCCGCGGCGGTCGCCGCCTTCGGGGGCGGGGTGAGCTTCCCCGAGATCGGAGCCGCCTACCTGGTGGCGGCCGCCCTGGGCTCGGCCGCGCCCACGCCCGGCGGCCTGGGCGCCGTCGAGGCGGCCCTGGTGGGTGCGCTCACCGGCTACGGCATGTCCAGCGGCACGGCCGTGTCGGCGGTGCTGACCTTCCGGCTCGTCACCTACTGGCTGCCGATGCTGCCGGGCTGGCTCACGTTCCAGCAGATGCAGCGGCGCGAGGAGATCTGATCACAGCAGGCCGAGCGGGATGATCTCGTGCTCGACGACCCGGCCGTCGTCGAGCACCAGGCGGCCCATCGTCCGCTCCGGCTGGCGCCGGCGCTGCACCGCCGAGCCGGGGTTGAACAGGCGCTGGCCGTCCACGCCCAGGGCGTCGACCGGCTCGTGGCTGTGACCGAACACCACCACCTGGGCCTCGGGGAACCAGCGCTTCAGGCGGCGCTCGCGGCCGGCGCGGGCGCCCGAGTCGTGGACCATCGCCACCCGCACGCCGCCCAGCGTGAGGGTGAGGCGGTCGGGGAGCGCTCCCACGAGGGCGCGGTCATTGTTGCCCAGGACGGCGTGGACGGGCCGTACCCGGCGCAACGCGCCGAGCAGGTCGCCGGTCACGACGTCGCCCGCGTGCAGGATCAGGTCTGCGTCCTCGACGGCGTCCCACACCGCGGGCGGCAAAGGGGAGAGATCGGTCTTCAGGTGGGTGTCGGCCAGCACCAGCGCGCGCACCCGGCCATCATGGCGCTACCTCACGTGGGCGACGGCGAAGGCCGCCACGGCGTCGCGGTCGAAGTCGGGCAGGTCGTCCGGCTTGCGGCTGGTCACGAGGACGTTGGGGCCGTCGGTGTCGACCACCACCGGCTCGTCGAGCCAGTGGGCACCCGCGTTGATCAGGTCGGTGCGCAGGCTGGGCCAGCTGG
>JBKPRV010000135.1:0-12553 GCA_046734715.1 Actinomycetota bacterium
ATGTCTGGGAGGGCATCCAGGGCACGGACATCAAGGCCGCGTTCTTCAAGTGCGCCATCGACCACCACGGCCTCACCGAGGGCGTCGAGCGGGTGCTGCGGGCGGTGGCCAAGGCCCACCGCGAGACCGGCGCCCCGATCATGGTCCACAACAACCCGGGCCAGAACACGATGGCCGACGTGCGCCGGGTGCTGGGCGAGGAGGGCGTCGAGCCGCGCCATGTGCTGCTGGCCCACGTGGGCGACTCCACCGACGCCGACCTGCTCGCCGGCCTGGCCGAGGAAGGCTTCCTGCTGGGCATGGACCGCTTCGGCGTCGACGTCATCCTCGGCTTCGAGGCCCGGGTGGACACCGTGGCCGAGCTGTGCCGGCGGGGCCTGTCCTCCCGGATGGTGCTGGCCCACGACGCGTCGTGCTACATCGACTGGATCGATCCCGACCTGATGGCCTTCTCGCCCAACTGGCACTACCTGCACATCAGCAACGAGGTGTTGCCCGCGCTGTTCGACCGGGGCGTCACCGAGGACCAGGTGGAGGACATGATGGTCCGCAACCCCCGCACCTGGTTCGAGCGGGCGTAGTCGTGCTGCTCAGCCGGCGAGCTGCTCGCCGGCCGGAGCGGGCGGCAGCGAGGCCGGGCCCGCCCCGACGGTCTCGGGCTCGGGCGCCGGCGCAGGCCCGGGCGGTGGCGGGGAGGGGGATGGCGACGGGGGTGCGCCGGCGAGCAGCGCGTCCTGGTGGAGCAGCCCTACCGGGAGCTCGATCGTGGCGGTGGTGCCGCGAGTCCCGTCGGTGGGGCTCAAGCTGACCCGGATGCCGTGGCGGGCGGCCAGGTTCCCGGCCACGTAGTGCCCCAGGTACTTGGACGGCGCCACGGTGAAGGACTCGGACCCCGCCAGGCGCCGGTTGGCGGTCTCCATGGCCTCGGGCGGCATGCCGGTGCCGGTGTCGATCACCCCGATGAGGTAGCTGCCGTCGGCCCGGGCGTGGCCCCGGATGTCGACCACCTGCTCCCCGGGCGAGAACACCAGGGCATTCTCCATGAGCTCGGCCATGAGGTGGGCTAGGTCGGCGGCGGTGGAGCCGATCACGGTGGCCGGGTCCATGCCCCGCACTGCCACCCTCTGGTAGTCCTCGACCTCGCCCAGCGCGGCCCGCACCACGTCGGTGACCGGCACGGGGGTGGCCCACTGCCGGGGCGGCTCGACCCCCGCCAGCACCAGCAGCGACTCGGCGTTGCGCCGCATGCGGGTGGCCAGGTGGTCGAGGCGGAACAGGTTGGCCAGCACGTCGGGGTCGGTCTCGACCCGTTCGAGCGAGGTGATGAAGTCGAGCTGGCGCACCAGCAGGTTCTGGTTGCGCCGCCCCAGGTTCACGAAGCTGTCGGCGATGTTCCGCCGCAACACGGCCTGCTCGACGGCCAGGCCGAGCGCCGTGTCCTGCACGGTGTTGAGCGCCTGGGCCACCTCCACCACCTCGTCGCGGGTGTTGACCCGCACCGGCGCCACCTGCGGCACCGCCACGTCCTCGCCCAGCGGGGTCTGCAGCACCTCCATCACGGCGCGAGGGAGCCGGTCGCCCGCCATGGCCTTGGCCTGGGCCGTGAGCGACCGCAGCGGCCCCGTGATGGAGCGCGACACCAGCCACGTGAGGACCAGCGCCCCCACCAGCGCCACCAGGGCGAGGCCGATGAACTCCCGCTCCCGCATGCGGGCCTCGGACGCAAGGTCGTCGGCTATGCGGTTGACCTCGGCCGCCATCTCGTCGCGCAGCTCCTTGTTGCCACCCCAGTTGGCGGCGGTGAGCGGCGCGGTGAGCTGGTCGACGGGGATCGTCTCCCCGCTCATGGCCCGCTCGACCAGGCTGGTGAAGCCCATGTTGAACTCGGCGGGGTAGGTGTCGGCGATCACCTCGTCGTAGGGGGCCTCGGCGGCCAGCAGGGTCTCGTTGTACTTGTCCCACAGCACCTTGCGGGAGGCGGCCTCGTCGATCTCGTTGCGGTCGTTGATGCCCCCGTGCAGGGCCCCGACGATGAGGTGCATGCGGGCCATGTCCACGAACAGCTCGATCGTGCGGCTGGTCATGTTGACGAGCTGGGCGCCCGCCCGCAGGGTCTGGTCGTCGATGGTCAGCGTGACCTGGTCGGTGGCATCGAACAGGGGCCGGATCATCGCGATGTAGCGGCTGTACGTCTCGTCGGCGAAGTCGTTGTTGTTCGACGTGCCGTAGTTGGGCGACGTGGCGATGTTGTCGTCGATGTCGGCTCGCAGCGCCGCCAGGCCCTCGAGCCCCTCGAAGGCGGGGGCGAAGGCGGCCGCCACCTCGGGACCGGCCTTCTGCGTCTGGCGCTGGAAGCTGATCAGTGCCTCATCCGTGTCGGCTCGGGTCTCGGGGTAGCTCTGGACCGGCGCCGTGATGCCGAGGGCCTGCGAACCCGAAAGGTCGACCGCAGCCCACGTGCGCTCGCTCTGCAGCCGGTTGATCAGGCCGCCGGGGCCGACCGCGGCACGGGCGAGAGCCGCCTGCCCGCTCACCTCGTCGGCCCGCTGCGCCGCCGCGTTGACCTCCACACCCACCACCACCACCAGGGCCAACAGGGGCACGGCCAGTGCCGCTGCGAGCTTCAGGCGGATGGGTATGCGGTGCATGGTCGACTCCTGCGGATGCGTGACGCGGAGATGGGGCGTGCCGCGGTGGCTCGGCCGTCGTCACGCGGCGGAGTGCGCCCTGCCGTGGCCCCCAGCGGGTCGGGGCCCATCATCGCGCACCGTAGGGACGGGCGATGCGCGTGTAGGGAAACGCTCAGCGAACGGCGTAGGTGGAGGTGCCCTCGTCGTGCAGCTCGCGGCCGGCGCGACGCAGGGCGTCGTAGGAGTTGCGGGCCAGCGCGCCCCCGGTGGAGACCCGGCGCACGCCGACGGACGCCAGCTGACCCACGGTGGGGCCGGTCGGCAGGGCCAGCACGTTGACCGGGGCCGCCACCTCGCGCACCAGCCGGGCGATCTCGTCGAGGTCGGAGAGCCCCGGCGCGTAGAGCACCTCGGCGCCCTGGTCGCGGTAAGACTGCAGGCGGACGATGGTGTCGTCCAGGTCCGGGCGGTTCCGGATGTGGTTCTCGGCCCGCGCGGTCACCACCATGTCGTGCCGCTCGGCGGCCTCCACCGCGGCCGCCACCCGGGCGGTGGCCACATCGAGCGGATCCACCTCGCCGGTGGCCCGGTCCCAGTCCTCGATGGAGAAGCCTGCGGCGCCGGCCCCGGCGAGCAGCTCGACGGTCTCGGCGACGCCTTCGAGCGTGTCCGCGAAGCAGCGTTCGGCGTCGACGTGGACCGGCACGTCGACCGCGCGGACCAGGGTGGCGACGTGGTCGACCAGCTCGTCGCGGGTCACCTGGCCGTCGGTGCGGCCGAGCGACATGGCGTGCCCGCTGCTGGTGGTGGCCAGGGCCGCGAAGCCGAGGCCTACGAGGATGGTGGCCGACCCGACGTCCCACGGGTTGGGGATCACGAAGGTCCCCGAGGCGTGCAGCTCGCGGAATCGGGTGCGCATGGTGGTGTCGATGACCGGACCGTACCGCCCGGGCGTTACAGCACGCGCCGGGCATCCGGGCCCAGCGCCTCGTGGTCGCCCCGCTCGACCAGGCGCCGCAGCCGGTCGAGGGCGTCCCACACGTCCACGAACCGGCTGGCGATGGGCGCCGGGCCCAGCCGGATGCGGTCCGGCGCCCGGAAGTCGGGCACGACGCCCGCCCGCTCTCGCAGCGCCCGGGCGATGCGGCGGCCGTCGGGATGGGCCAGCGCCACATGCGAGCCCCGCCGCTCGGGCAGGCGCGGGCTGGCCAGCGTGAAGCCGAGCGGGGCCAGCCAGGCGTCGGCCAGATCCACCACCAGCGACGTGAGCGCCATGCCCTTGGCCCGCAGCCGCTCGATCCCCGCCTCTCCCAACAGCGCCACACCCTCCTCCACCCCGACCAGGCCCAGCACCGCCGGGGTGCCCGACAGCCAGGCGTCGATGCCGTCGGCCGGCTCGTAGCCGGGGCCCATGGCGAACTGCTCGCGGCGGCCGAACCAGCCCCAGACGGGCTGGCGCAGCTCGGCCTGGCGGTCGCGCCGGACGTAGCTGAAGGCGGGGGCGCCGGGCCCGCCGTTGACGTACTTGTAGGTGCAGCCGACGGCCAGGTCGACGCCCGCGCCGGCGAGGTCGACCGGCACCGCGCCCACCGAGTGCGATAGGTCCCACAGCGCCAGCGCGCCGTGGGCGTGCGCCAGGCGGGTGAGCCCGGCCATGTCGGCCAGGGCGCCGGACCGGTAGGCGACGTGGGACAGGCACAGCAACGCGGCGCCGTCGAGCGCCTCGGAGACGGCGGTGGTGTCCGGCCCCTCGACCGGATCGCTGACCACCTCGCGGTAATCCAGGCCGTGGCGGGCGGCCACGCCTTCGAGCACATAGCGGTCGGTGGGGAAGTTGTCATCGTCGGTGATCAGCGCGGTGGCCGCGGGCCGGGCCGCGACCGCCGCCTCGGCCGCCTTGTAGAGGCACACCGTGGTCGAGTCGCCGACCACCACCTCGCCGGGCTCGGCCCCCACCAGGTGGCGGGCGATGGCGTCGCCCACCTGCCGGGGCAGGTCGATCCACTGCTCCCACGAGCCCACCAGCCCCTGCCCCCACTCGCGGTCGATCGTCCCGGCCAGGCGGCGCCGGGCCCGGTGCGTCAGCCGCCCCAGCGAGTTGCCGTCGAGGTACAGGAGATCGGGGTCGGCCACGACCGACTCGGCCACGAACGCCGCGAGCGGATCGGCGGCGTCGAGCGCTTCGGCGGTGCTGCGGTCGGTGGGATCGGCGATGCGCTCAGGTCAGCAGCAGGAGGCCCCCCGCCGCCAGCGCGGCCCCCGTGGCCAGGCCGAAGAACCCGACCCACGCGCCGGTCGGGAACGGTGTCAGCCGCGCCAGCTGGGCCGCGTCGGAGCAGCGGCCCGCCTGCCCGCGCCGCTGGCGCCACAGCTCGCCCACCGGGCGCACCGCCCCGAACAGCAGGAACCAGGTCGTGCCATAGCCGAACGCGGCCTGCACGTTGGGCGAGGTGTAGAGCGACAACCCCACCACCACCGCCCCGCAGACCACCAGCGTGAGGGCGCCGTAGGCGTTGCGGATCATGATCAGCATGGCGACCAGCAGCGCCGCCGCGCCCCAGAGCATCACGGTGACCTGATCCACGGCCAGCAGCGCCACGCCGGCGAGGCCGACGAGCGAGGGGCTGAGGTAGCCGGCCGCGGTGGTCACCACCATGCCCACCCCCGACGGCCGCCCGACCGACAGGGTGAGCCCGGACGTGTCCGAGTGCAGCCGGATGCCGGTGAGCCGCCGCCCGGTGAGTACGGCCGCGAGCGCGTGCCCGCCCTCGTGCACGATGGTCACGACGTTGCGGGACCAGCGCCACACGTCGTCCAGCCCCACCGCGGCCAGCGCCACCACGCCGGTCGCCACCACCAGCCAAGAGGCCGGCTCCAGCTCGTCGATCGTCAACCCACCCCAGGCCGTCACCACCCCAGGTTGGCACGCGGGCCGGGGCAGCTGGTCGCCACCCAGCCCGCCTACTCGGACGTGGGGCCGTCGAAGCTGGGGTCGCGCTTGTCCCGGTGGGAGGCCAGCCCTTCGCGGGCGTCGGGCCCGCTGAAGCCGAGGAACTCGTAGGCCAGCGAGGCGTCCAGGATGGCCGACTGGGCCCGGTACCAGTGGTTGAGGGTGTGCTTGGTCCAGCGGATGGCCGACTGCGCCCCGCCCGCGAGCTGCACCGCCACCTCCAGCGCCCGCTCCTGCACCCGGTCGTCGTCGACGCACAGCGAGACCAGGCCGATGCGCTCGGCCTCCTCCCCGGTGAGCGTGTCGCAGGTGAGCAGGTAGTACTTGGCCTTGGCCATGCCGCACAGCAGGGGCCAGCACAGCGCGGCGTGGTCACCGGCCGTGACCCCCAGCCGGGTGTGCCCGTCGATGATGCGGGCGCTGCGGCCGACGATCGACACGTCGGCCAGGATCCCGGCCACCAGCCCGGCCCCCACCGCCGGCCCGTGCATGGCGGAGACGACCGGCTTGGAGCAGTTGATGACGTTGAACACCAGGTCCCGGGCCTCGCGCAGTACCCGGGTCCGCACCGCGTAGTCCGACATCAGCGAATCGATCAGCTCGAAGCTGCCGCCCGCCGAGAACGCCTTGCCCGCCCCCCGGATCAACGCCACCCGGGTATCGGGGTCGCGATCCACCACCAGCCACACGTCGGCCAGCTCGCGGTGGACGTCGTGGTCGACGGCGTTGAGGCCGGGCCCGGCGAGGGTGATGCGCAGCACGCCGTCGCTCGGCCGGTCGAAGCTCAGATGGGGGAACGCCGTGTAGGGATCGGGCGCGGGGTCACTGGTCACGGGCCCAGCCTGTCGCCCGCGCCGCCGCATGTGCCACCGTGTCCGCGTGACCAGAGGGACCGCACTGCTGACCGGCGGTGCCGGCTACATCGGCAGCCACACCGCCATCGAGGTGCTCCGCGCCGGTTGGGACGTCGTGGTGGTCGACGACTACTCCAACTCCAGCCCGGTGGCGCTCGACCGCGTGGCCGAGGTGGCCCCACCCGGCAACGGCACCGGCACCCTGCGCCGCCACGAGGTCGACATCGCCGACACGGCCCGCATGACCGAGATCCTGGCGGGCGGGGTCGACGCGGTGATCCACTTCGCGGGCCTCAAGGCGGTGGGCGAGTCGGTGGCCCAGCCGCTGCGCTACTACACGGTGAACGTGGGCGGCACGGCCTCGCTGCTGCGCGCCATGGACGCGGCCGGCGTGCGCCAGCTCGTGTTCTCCTCCTCGTGCACGGTCTACGGCGACCCGGAGCGCATCCCGGTGGACGAGACGGCGCGGCGGGAGGCGTCCAACCCGTACGGCCGGACCAAGCTGATCATCGAGGACATGCTCTTCGACCTGGCCGCCAGCGACGACCGCTGGCAGATGCTCTCGCTGCGCTACTTCAACCCGGTGGGTGCCGACGCCAGCGGGCGCCTGGGCGAGGACCCGCGCGGCATCCCCAACAACCTCATGCCGTACGTGATGCAGGTGGCGGCGGGGCGCCACCCGTACGTGCGGGTGTTCGGCGACGACTACCCCACCCGCGACGGCACCGGCATCCGCGACTACATCCACGTGGTCGACCTCGCCCTCGGCCACGTCGCCGCCCTGGAGGCGGTCCCCGGCACGAGCGGCTGCGTCCCGCTCAACCTCGGCACCGGCACCGGGCACACGGTCCTGGAAGTGATCGCGGCCGCGTCCAAGGCGGTGGGCCACGACCTTCCGTACAAGGTGACCGAGCGCCGCCCCGGCGACATCGCGGCCACCTGGGCCGACCCCACCCTCGCCCGCACCCTCCTGGGCTGGGAGGCCACCCACACCCTCGACCAGATGGCCGCCGACCACTGGCGCTGGCAGTCCCGGAACCCCGACGGCTACGGCGCGGCCACTAGCGGCACACCAGGCTGACCACCGCGTCGAGCAGCTCGTCGCGGGTGGGAACGCCCTCGCCGCCGCGGCTGAGGACGATGCCGGCCTCGGTGAGGGCGCCGAACATGGCCACGGCCACCGCCGGGGTGTTGGGGACCCGCAGGTAGCCCGCCTTCTCCAGGGCGTGGAGGCCCATCTGCAGGCTGAGCAGGCCGGTGCTGTAGTCGATGGCGTGCCAGACGCTCGACCCGAGGACCGCGGGGGCGTCCTCCACGGCGATCTGGTGGTAGTCGGGGCGGACCATGAAGTCGAGCATGGTGCCGCAGCCGGCCACGAAGGCGTCGCGGGCGTCCGTCTGGGCCAGGGCGTTGGTGATGATCGTCTCGTTGAGCTCGGTCTCCAGCCGCTCGAACACGGCCCGGAACAGGTCGGTCTTGTCGGCGAAGTGGTGGTACAGCGCGCCCCGGGTCACCCCCGCGGCCTCGACCACCGCGGCGGTCGACGTGGCCGCGAACCCGTCCGCGGCGAAGAGGTCGTGGGCTGCACCCACGATCGCCTGCCGGGTTTGCTCGGCCTCGTCGGCGGTCCGTCGAGCCACTTGACACTCATGCTTATCATACGTGCAGCATGTATGTATATCCTCGAAGCGGAGGTGGCCCGGTGGCGGATGTGATCGTGGTGGGCGGAGGCGTAGGCGGGCTGACCACCGCCATGCTCCTGGCCCGGGACGGGCACCACGTGCGGCTGCTGGAGCGTGATCCGGCCCCGCCGCCCTCCGACCCCGCCGCCTGCTGGGCGGACTGGGAGCGGCGCGGCGTCAACCAGTTCCGCATGCTGCACCTGTTCCTCCCCCGCTGGCGCCAGACGGTCGAGGCCGAGCTGCCCGAGCTACCCGCCGCGCTCGAAGCCGCGGGCGCGCTCCGCTTCAACACCGTGGCCGACGTGCCCGCCGAGATCTCCGGCGGCCTCCGCCCCGGTGACGAGCGCTTCGAGATGGTCACCGGCCGCCGCCCGGTGGTGGAGGCAGTGCTGGCGGGGGCCGCCGCCCGCACGCCCGGCCTCGCCATCGAGCGGGGCGTGGCGGGGGCCGGCCTGCTGATGGCCGACCGTCCCCCGCTGTCCGGCATCCCCCACGTGACGGGCGTGGAGACCGAGGATGGCCGGCTGCTCCACGCCGACCTCGTGGTCGACGCCAGCGGCCGGCGCTCTCCCCTCGGCCGCTGGCTGGCGGCGTTGGGCGGCCCGCCGCCCGTCATGGAGACGGACGACTGCGGCTGGGTGTACTACGGGCGCCACTTCCGCTCTCTGGACGGGTCTGTCCCGCCTGCGTTCGGGCCGCCCCTCCAGCCCTACGACTCGATCAGCCTCCTCACGCTGGCGGCCGACAACGGGACCTGGGGCGTCGGCATCGTCACCAGCGCCGCGGACCCGGCGCTGCGCGCCGCCCGCCACGAGGAGACCTGGACGCGCATCGTCAAGAACTACCCGCTGGTGGCCCACTGGCTGGAGGGTGAGCCCCTCTCCGAGGGCGTCGACGTCATGGCCAAGCTGGAGGACCGCCACCGCCGCCTCTGGCGGGACGGCGCGCCGACGGTCACCGGGCTCGTGGCGCTCGGTGACGCCTGGGCCTGCACCAATCCGTCGGCGGGCCGGGGCGCCTCCATCGCCGGCCTCCACGCCGTGTGCCTGCGCGACGTGCTCCGAGAGGTGCCGGCCGCCGACCCGGTGGGGCTGGCGCGGCGCTTCGATCAGGCGACGCTCGACACGGTGGAGCCGCTCTACCGCGACACCCTCCGCTCGGACCGCCATCGCCTGGCCGAGATCGACGCCCAGATCGCCGGCCGCCCGTACGAGACCGACGACCCCGAGTGGCATCAGCTCGAGGCACTGCGTCGCGGCGCGCCCCTGCACCCCGACCTCTTCCGGGGTTACGTCTCGATCCGCTCGCTGCTCGACCGTCCGGTCGACGTGTGGGCTCAGCCCGGCATCGCCGAGGCCGCCGCCACGATCGGCGAGCCTGCGGCGGCGCCGGGCCCGAGCCGCACGGAGCTGGTCGCCCTGATCGGCGCCTGACCCGGCTTATGGGTCAGGACGCCGCCAGGGCGTCCCAGAAGAAGGGGAAGGTGAAGAAAGCCAGCCCCAGAGCCATCATCTGCACCTTGCCCCACGACCAGCCGACGGCCGCCAGCGCGAACAGCACCAGGGCCGCCGCGAAGAACACCATCCGGAGGGTCGGATCGAGCCCGCTCACTGCGTAGACCAACATCAGAGGTTCCTTTCGCCCAACGATGTGGTGGCGCAGATCTACCCCACCGGCGCGTGCGCAAGTCCCCCCGAGAGAGATCAGGGCGCGGTCGTGCCCCCGACAGGCATGGCGGGCATGCCGAGCTTGCGGTGGTCCCACGAGCGGACCCGCTCGACGTCGAGCCGCACTGCGACGCGCTTGCGCAGCATGGCCTCGATCATCGGCTTGGCGTCGTCGCTGTAGGGACCGGTGTAGCGCTCCCACACGTTGATCCCGATGTCCCACAGCGCCTGGGGCTCCTCGACGATCACGCCCCGGCCCTCCAGCGACACGCCCCGCAGGGTGTCGTAGGTGAGGCCGTCCTCGATCATGCAGGTGAGCCGGTCGTCACGCCGCAGGTTCTGCGCCTTCTGCGAAGCGGACTTGGTCTCGAACCAGATCCGGCCGTCGATCACCGCGTACCACATGGCCACCAGGTGCGGCATGCCGGTGGGGCCGACGGTGGCCATGGTGGCCGTGCGGCTGCGCTCCACGAACGCGGCCACCTCCTCGTCCGACATGGTGATCTGCGCGCGCTGGTTGGTTCCCATGGACCCGGATCATGGCCTCACTCGGGCGCGGGCGCCAGCACGTCGGGGCCCAGCTCGGCCAGGCTGCGGTGGCCGGACAGCGCCAACGTCACGTCCAGCTCTCCGAGCAGGCAGCGCAGCACGTGCTCGACGCCCGCCTGGCCGCCCAGCCCCAGCCCGTAGATGTAGGGCCGCCCGTAGAGCACGGCGGCCGCGCCGAGGGCCACGGCCTTGACGACGTCGGCGCCGGTCCGCACCCCGGAGTCGACCAGCACGGGCACAACTCCGCCCACCGCCTCGACCATGGCGGGCAGCGCGTCGAGCGAGGCGACGGCCCCGTCCACCTGGCGCCCGCCGTGGTTGGACACGACGAGGCCGTCGACCCCGGCGTCGAGCGCGGCCCGGGCGTCGTCGGGGTGGAGCACGCCCTTGAGCACGATGGGCAGGCTCGTCCGCTCCCGCAGCCAGGCCAGATCGTCCCACGTCAGGCGCGGGTTGCCGAACACGGCGGCCCAGCGGAACACCTTCTCGCCCAGCGGGGCGTCCTCCGACAGCGGCGCGTTGAACGCCGGGTCGGTGAGGTAGTTGGCGATGCCCGTCCCGGCCAGGAACGGCAGGTAGGCGGCGTCGAGGTCAGTGGGCCGCCAGCCCATCATGAAGGTGTCCAGGGTGACCATGAGCGCCCCGAAGCCGGCCGCCTCGGCCCGGGCCACCAGCGAGGCCGCCACCTCGCGCTCGGCCGGCCAGTAGAGCTGGTACCAGCGCGGCCCGGCGCCCGACGCCTCGGCCACCTGCTCGATCGAATGGGCCGCGGCGGTGGAGTGGATGAACGTGAGGCCCAGGCCCGCGGCCGCCCGCGCCGAGGCCAGCTCGCCGTCGGGGTGGACGATGGTCTGCACCCCGATGGGGGCCAGCAGCACGGGCGCCGGCATGTCCGTGCCCAGCACCGACGTGGACACGTCCCGCTCGGCCACGTCCCGCAGCATGCGGGGGACGATGCGCCAGCGGTCGAACGCCCGCCGGTTGGCGCGGGCGGTGGCACCGCTGCCCGCGCTCCCCGCCACGTAGCCGAAGGCCTCGGGCGACATCGCCTCCCGGGCCGCGTCCTCCAGCCGGGCCAGGTCGGTGGTGAACGGCGGACGCTCGCCGGTCGTCCCCTGCAGGTAGATCTCGCTCTGGAAGTTGCCGAAGGGCGTGGCAGCCATGCAGCGAACCTACCGGCCGGGGCTGCGGTGGGATGATGGGGGCATGAAGCGCACCATCACCGGACTCGCCACCAACCGCCGCATGACCCTGGGTGATCTTCGGCATTTCCTCGCCTCGGTCGAGAACGTGCCCGACGAGGCCATCCTCAAGGGACGCGTGGGGTTCGGCCGCGGCCTCAAATCGGTCACGATCGAGGAAGACGACATCGGCTTCGACGAGTACGTCAGGGCGGTGGCCAGCGAGGAGGAAGAGCGGGCGCCCGCCCGATCCTCGCCCTGAGCCCGTTCGGCCGCCCCGATATCGCCCTCTGGCCTGGGAGGGACCCAGCGCTACCGTGAGCGCCGGTGACGACCCAGCGCGACTACGAGCGGTGCATGCGCGCCCGGCACCGGCCCGCGCACGGCTGGCGCACCGCCGAACGCTGGGCGGGCTTCCTGCTGCCCCACCTCCGCCCGGGGATGCGCCTGCTCGACCTCGGTTGTGGTCCCGGCTCGATCACCGCGGGGCTGGCGGCCGGGCGCCGAGCCGTGGGCGTCGACCTCGCCCCGACGGCCATCGAGGCGGCCCCGGTGGCGGCGGCCGACGCCGCCGCGCTGCCGTTCCCCGACGCCTGCTTCGACGCGCTCTACGCCAACGCCCTGCTGCAGCACGTGGCCGACCCCCTGGCGGTACTCCGCGAGGCGCGCCGCGTGGCCCGCCCGGGCGCCGTGATCGGCGTGGGTGATGCGGACTGGGGCGGCGTGCTGATGCACCCCGCCGATCCCGCCCTCGACCGCGGCCAGGCCATCCGGGCGGCCCTGCGACCCGGCGGCGAGGTCCGGGTCGGGCGCCGGCTGCGGAGCCTGCTCACCGCCGCGGGATTCGAACGCTGCGAGGCGTCGGCCACCGGCGGGGGCGACGGCACCGCCGACGCGGCCCGGCGGCTCGCCGCCTTCGAGGCCTCGTGGTTCGAGGCCCCCGATGTCGTCGACCTGGTGGCCGAACGAGGCATCGCCGGCCCCGACGAGATGGCCGCCATCGCCGCCGCCTGGGCCCGCTGGGGCGACGACCCCGGGGC